>JASHQD010000459.1 GCA_030037755.1 Terriglobia bacterium | reverse complement strand
GCCGCCAGTTTGCTGGTCGTCTTCATGAATTCGCGACGGCTGGATTTTAGACCCTGGAGTTTTGAATCCTCAAATCTCGAATCTTCAGATTTTGAATCCCGATAAGATGATTTCATCGCTGTCCGTTCCCTCCAACGTGTGATTTCCTCCGGCCGCTGCGCGGCGCCCCAGGCGATCCACTAGAGGACGCCACTACTCAATCATAATACCTCCGGCTCAAACCATCTCCCATCACCTCGCTTCGAGCAAGCGGATCGCCTTCACCAGGCTCTGGTACATCCGGTTGAACGAACGCGCAAGCTGCGCAATCTGATCCCTGCCTTTCGCCGGAATCTCGGGCACATCCAGATTGCCGGTGCTGATCTCGTCCGCTTTCGCCGAAAGATTCGTTACCGGGCGGATCACCAGGAACGTCATCAGTAGATCCAGCAGAACCAGCATGGCGAGGGCGACGCCGCCGAGCGACAGCATCTCGGTCCTGAAGGCATCAGCGGCGATGCGCACCGGCAGCGCCACGGGCACGGAGACAATCTGCGCGCCCACGGTCTCACCGGCTTTCCAGTTGAACCCATTATCTCTGCCGTAGAGTTTTACCAATGCAGCCGGAGCTTTTGCGGGCGAGCCGTGACACTCCAGGCAGCTTGCTTCCGCCATGATGGGCCGGGCCAGATAGCGCGATTTTCCTTCCGGCGTGTCGCGCTCCCGGGTTATTTCCGTCCTCTCCGGATGATTGCGGAACTCCTCGATGACATCGGCTTCCCAATCCACAGCGCGGTCGCGGGGATTGGTGGGATTCAGCGCGGCCTCCTTGTAGGTGTAGTCCGGATACGTTTTGCGCAGGTAATTGAAAGCCTCCGTGGCCGCATAAAAAGGAATCGTCTGCGGAAGAAAGGTGTTGGTATGCATCTGGTGCGCAGTGAGCAGGGGACCGACCTGGGTGGCGGTGTAATTGCGCATCCCGGCGGCCGCCTCGACCATGAGCCGCGCTTCCTGCGTGACCTGCTCTTCCGCGCTCTGCTGAAGAAACCGGTGCGAAACGTAGCCGGCAATCGAAGCGCCGAGAGCAAATACGAAAATCAACACCAGGTTAAACTTCAGCAAGAGCCGCATCGATCCCCCTTATCGAACCCCCTTTTGTGGCGTGGGCGTCCCACCCGCGTCTTACTCCACGCAAACTGGGAAACCAGTCCGCCAAACGAGTAACCATATCTCAGCGCGGCTTCGATCGCAAGAGAACGTCTTGGTGGCAGCGCGACGAGTTGCGCCGGCGGCTGGAGCAGTACCGCACTGATCCAAGCGCAGGTTCGCCCTGGGATGTCGTCAAGCAGCGCGTCAGATCGTCCCGATGACTTATCGGGATCGGCACACGCTCGCTGTCTCTCTCCTCTCATCCCTGGTTTTCTTCTCGTCACTTGTCACTGCTCTTGAGGTCTCGCAGTAATCTCTCAAACGCATTCTTGAACGCGTCGTGATCCTTCCAATTGCGGAAGTCGCCGATGTGGCGCGTCCGTCGCAGGCTCGCCGCCCAAGCCTGATCGGTGTCCATCACCGCGTCGTCCAATTGGATTGGAAACAGGACTGTCTTGCCGGATTTGTGCTCCTTTTCGAGCGCCGCCTCCACTTCTTCCTCTACCCACCGGCTCGCGATGGAATGCTCCGTCAGGATCACCATCAGCTTGTCGTACAAGCGAATCGATTCTTCAATGCGCGTGCGGAACTTGTCACCGATCTTCAAGTCTTCGGGCGCAAACCAGCAGCGGACGGAAGCTCCCTTGCCGTCCGAGGTCTACCGGTAGGCTTCCTTGCGATGCAGCACGCGCTCAACGGACAGAGTGTCCAACTCATCGGTAAAGCGGACGCGATAGTCACCCACGCGGAGGCGGCATTCGTCCTGCTTTCCCTGGAGTCGCTTTACATCGCCTTGCCCGTCTCAGCCAGGCGGTGCAAGGCGGCAAAAACACGCATGGCTGTGTCACGATCCAGGCGCCGGATGTCGGCGCGGGCCGCGGCCGAGAACACAATTCGCTTCATTTGGATTCGGCGGTAGTCTTGAGGTCTTGAATGGTGAGGCCGAAATCCGACAGGACTTCCCCAAACGGAATAGCCGGATGATGCCGGAGCCATTCTCTGGCTTCGGCGACGGCCTGGCGCTCTTCTTCCGTTTCAGGCTCGTCGTCGAGGGGTGCCTGAGCGATGGCGCGCGAGACAGGATCAAGCATGGCTTCGAGCAGTCCGACCACCGCCGTCAATTGGGCGGGCGGCAGGCGTGCAATGAGTTGGTGGGCATGTTCCTTGGTATCGCCCATCTCGAATTCCTCTCATTCGTGCTCAACAACTCGCATTAGCGCGATGTTAACACAAGTCGTCGGGTGACCAGGCCAACCGAATTGATTGATTGAGCCATCGGGTCATCGGGTGGTTGATGGGATTGATGATTGCCGATTTTCGATTGACGTTGGGGAAGACATCAGGCGACCGGTTACGTCCGCGGCATGGCAGCAAGAACCGAGCGCAGCAGAGTGTTGACCGCCTTCGACGAGTTGAACCTCGCGGCCACGTCCGGTTCGAGGACAACGGCCACCGCGTCTTTCGCGATCTTTCCCGCGAAGCGGTTGGGCTTGGCCCGGCTGTAGTCAAACCGATACTCTTTGCGCATCTTATTCTGTGACGAGGGGCGTTTTTTACTGGCGGACGTTTTTTTCATAATCTCTACGCTCAAGAGGCGTTGCTCTTCGTGCGCTGATCAGTCGAATCCTTGTTCCACGCGTCGTGAAGCATACGAGAAGGAGACGCTGTTCGAGCGAATGCCCAATAATGATCTCCCGCGGTTCGTACCTCCGAGTGCTCCTCGTCATCGAAGATGCGCGCCAGCGGGTCCCAAAAGACCGTGAGCGCCTCTTCAAAGTCAATTCCGTGATTGGCTTCATTGGCGCGGGCCTTTGCGGGGTCCCATTCAAACTCCACATGCATTCTTCCTGGATCATAGCATGGGGTCGTTCGCGTGCACGGCAGGTTTGCGCGCCGGACGATTTTCGCTTAGACTCCTCGGTCACCATTTCCCTTAGCGGAGGAATTCACCAAATTGCGCCTGTGTTTTCGCCTCGCCATCGTTTTGGCCTTCCTTCATTCCCTTGCAAACGCCCAAGCGCCTGACAAGGCCGCCAAAATCGACCAACTCGCTCACCAGTATGCCGACTGCTGCCAGTTTACCGGCACGGTGCTCGTCTCCGAGCACGACAAGGTCATCTTCAAGGGCGGCTACGGCCTCGCCGACCGCGAGTGGAACGTTCCGAACACGCCCGACGTCAAGTTCCGAGTCGGCTCCATCACCAAGCAGTTCACTTCCATGCTGATTTTGCAGCAGGTCGAGAAAGGCACAATCAAACTCGACGGCCATATCACCGACTATCTTCCCGACTACCGCAAGGACACCGGATCGCGCGTGACCATCACCAACCTTCTTGATCACACCTCCGGCATTCCGAGCTACACCGACGATCCCAAGTTCTTCCCCGACACCTCCCGCAACTATTACGCGGTGGATGACTTTGTCACCAAGTTCTGCAGCGGCGATCTTCAGTTCGAATCCGGCAGCAAGTTTCATTACGACAATTCCGGTTACTTCATCCTGGGCGCCATCCTCGAGCACGTTACGGGCAAGAAATATGAGACCCTGCTGCAGGAAAACATCCTCACGCCCGTTGGGATGCATGACACCGGCTACGATCACTGGTCAACCATCATCCCCAGGCGCGCCACCGGTTACAGCGAGACGCTGGACGGCGCGGAGAACGCTCCTTATCTCGACATGGCTCTGCCCTTTGCTGCCGGCTCGCTCTACTCCACCGTTGAGGATCTCTACAAGTGGGACCAGGCGCTCTACACCGATAAACTGCTTTCTGCCGGCCTCAAGCAAAAGCTTTTCACCCCGAATCTGGAAAACTATGGCTTCGGTTGGTTCATTCGTACCATTCCGAAGGACGAGCCCGGCGCCGGGAAAACGATCGTCGAGCACGAGGGGGGCATCAACGGCTTCAACACCGACGAAGTGCGCATCGTGGACGATCATGACCTGATCGTGATCTTTAACAACACACCCGGAGCAAGCCTGGAAGACTTCGCGCAGGGCATCCGCGCCATTCTCTACGGCCAGGAGCCGACGCCGCCCAAGCGCTCGTTCATTTACGATCTCCGCGAAACCGTCCGCAATCAGGGTGTGGATGCCGCCATCGCCCGGTACAAACAACTGAAAGCGGCAAACTCGCCCAAGTACGATTTCAACGAAGGCGTGCTCAATCACCTCGGCTACGACCTTTTAGAAAAAGATCGTGTTGCAGATGCCATCACCGTCTTCAAAGCGAACGCCGACGAGTACCCGAAATCACTACGCGTCTACGACAGCCTCGGCGAGGCCTACACCCAGGCCGGCAACAAGCAACTCGCGATCGAATCGTACAAACGCTCGCTCGAACTCGACCCCAAAGATCAAAACGCCGCTGACCGCCTGAAAGAACTGGAAAAGCCGTAAGAGTTGGCAATCGACAGTTGACAGTCCACAGTCGACAGTCAAGGACTGTGAGAGTGCTGACGGCCACACTGTCATTCTGAGCGCAGCGAAGAACCTC
>JASHQD010000458.1 GCA_030037755.1 Terriglobia bacterium | reverse complement strand
CGTCCCGCTCGAAATCGACTGGCACGAGAATAAGCCACGGTGGAAGTGCGATTTGAGTTTCAGCCAGGCGCTGGCATTTCCATGCCTGGGTCGCGGGGTGGTCCACACTCGGCGCCATGGTGCAGGGCAGTTGCCACTTGAATTGCGTCCGGTGTTCGAATCCACGCATACCTCGCTCTAAGTCTGGCTGAGCGCTCGCAAATTTCCGTTACGACCGGGAACAGGCTGACGCCTTTCGACGCGCCCAGAACCTCTCGGTATTGGTGCGTAAGCTCGATCAGCCCGGAGCGGATGGGTCGCACGAGCACTTCTAACAGGGTGATCACGCTAGTCATCGCAAGCGAATCGCCCCCGTCAACGGCGCCGAACAGGTCTTCGGTAAGCGGCCCATATTGGGTATGTTGTTCGAGGTAACAGATGAGGGGAGCGCTGTCAAAGGCAACGAATTTCCCGGTGACTATCGAGCTCAGCCTGCCCACGAGTCTCGCTCTTGATCAACGTACCCCTGGGCGTCCTGGCCCTGCCAGATTTCCTTGCCGAGGCCTCGCAGCTCCGTGATGCTACGCCGCGGGGCGATCTTGTCGGTAGCAAGCGCATCCACTAAACGCCGGCGATCATCGTCGGTAAGCCGCGATGCTGCCGCAATGATGTCCTCGACAGTCCAAGCCAAAAGGACCAAGCTCCTTTGTCAGATCTTATCACGCGGTATAAGTCGTTGTAGATTTGATTTCGAGGATTCAGCGGTGGCGGCGGGCTCGTGCGGCCTTATACTACCGAAGAAAACAAGTCTCGCTGTTACGTCTGCTGGCGCAGCATGGCCCATCAACGTGAAGGGAGGGTGCGATAGCATGGACAAACCAAACGGCTTTTCGCGGCGTGCTTTCTTCGGTTTTATGACGGCCGCGCCCCTGGCAGCCGCTTCGATCTCCGATCCCCGTCCTCTGATCCCTGACCCCCGGCCCCTGACCCCTGATTCACCGGAGACGATTCTGCTCAAGGACTACCGCCCGCGCTCGCTCCACAAGGTCCCGGAAACCCAGATCACGAAAGCGAAGTTCCCGATCATCGATATGCACTCGCACGACTATGCTAAAACGGATGCGGACGTGGCCGAGTGGGTGCGCACCATGGACGAAGTCGGGGTAGAGAGGACGGTCATCCTGTGCGGCAATACGGGCGCTGAGTTTGACGCCGTCTACGATAAGTACATGAAGCATCCGAAGCGCTTCGAAATGTGGTGCGGCTTCAACTATACCGGCTTTGACCAGCCAGGTTACGGCCCGGCCGCCGTGCGGGAACTGGAACGCTGCCATCAAAAGGGCGCCAAAGGGGTGGGAGAGCTGGGCGACAAGGGCAAATGTGGGGCGCTGAAAGCAAGGGCAGCGTTATGCATCCCGACGATCCCCGCATGGATCCGCTGTTTGAGAAATGCGCCGAGCTCGGCATGCCGGTGAATCTGCACGTGGCCGATCCCATCTGGATGTACGAGAAAATGGACATCCACAATGACGGGCTCATGAACGCCTACAAATGGAGGCTCGACAATCAGCCGGGCATCGTCGGCCATGCGGGGATGATGGAGATCCTGGAGCGGGCCGTCCAGAAGCATCGCCGCACCACTTTTATTGCCTGTCACTTCGCCAACCTCTGCTTCGACCTGACGCAGCTGGGCGGGTTGCTCGATCGCAATCCCAATCTCCACGCGGACATTTCCGCGCGCTACGCGGAAACGGGTCCTATTCCTCGCTTCGTTGCCGCGTTCTACGGGAAGTATGCCCGCCGCCTGCTCTACGGCACGGATATGGGTCCCAACCCGCATATGTACAGCATCACCTTCCGGCTGCTGGAAACGCTGGATGAGCACTTTTACGAGATCGATCAGTTCAGCTATCACTGGAGCTTGAACGGATTCGGCCTGCCGGATTCGATCCTGAAGAGGGTGTATCGCGAGAATGCGGTTCAGATTGTCAGCTCGAGGGCGCCTGGACAGGAAGAAGTGGCAAGTGGCGAGTGGCAAGTGGCAAGACCAGGAGTGATGAGTTGACCTCAGCTGTCATCCATCGTCAATCGGCAGGTCCGAGCCGCGCATAGGAAGAAGAGGCGAGTGGCGAGTGACGAGTGGCGAGACCAGGGGCGAGGATCTGCCTTCATCAATCGGCAATCATCAATTGGCAATTGGCAATGGTCAATCGTCAATCGTCAATTTCGGGTGTTACACTCGTCTGTGAACGCTCGCCCTCGATAAGGCCGCCCATGGACCCGTCTCTGCAGAACATTCTGGAGAGCTACAACGCGCAGGCAGATCTCGCCGATGCTTCCACGATTCCCGCGTCGTGGTACACCGACCTGCGGGTCGCCGAACTCGAACGGGAACAGGTGTTCGGGAGAACGTGGCAGGTCGTGGGCAGGCTCGATCAGGTTGCGAATCCCGGCGAGTACTTCACGGCCGACGTGGCCAGCGAACCGATCCTGGTGGTGCGCGGCGACGATGGGATCCTGCGCGCCTTCTACAACGTCTGCCGGCATCATGCCACGGCTGTCGCCTGGGAGCCGCAGGCCAAAGTAAAGAACTTCCGCTGCCCGTACCACGGCTGGACCTACGGCCTGGACGGGTCGCTCAAGGGCATGACCGATTTCGAAGGCGTTCGCTGTTTCGATCGCTCGACGCATGGGCTGGTGCCGGCGCGCCTGGCTGCCTGGGAGAAGTTTGTCTGGGTCAATCTCGATCCCCAGGCGGCACCGCTCGAGGATTTTCTGGGCCGCCTGGTCCGGCGTGTCGAGCCGCTTGGCCTCGGCAGTTTGCAATTCCTCGAACGCCGCGTCTACGAGATCGGTTGCAACTGGAAGGTGTTTGTCGACAACTTTCTCGACGGTGGTTATCACGTGCCGCACATGCACAAGGGCTTGAACAGCGTGATCGACTACGTCCAATACACGATCGAGAACGACGAGCGCCACAACGTGCAGTCGAGCCCCGTTTCGGTCGCCGCCGATTCCGACAAAGACGCCGCCGCCACGCGCCACGGCGATCGCGCCTACTACCTCTGGCAGTATCCGAACTTCATGCTGAACTGGTACGAAGGCTATCTCGATACGAATCTCGTGCTGCCGCGCGGAGTGGATGCCTGCACCGTCATTTTCGACTTCTACTTTGGCGATACCAGCGAAGGCGCGGCCGAGTACAACCGGCAGAGCATCTCCGTCGGCGACCGCGTGCAATGTGAAGACATCGCCATCTGCGAAAGCGTGCAACGCGGGCTTCACTCGCGCGCTTATGGCGCGGGACGGCTTTCGGTACGGCGCGAAGCAGGCGAGCACCTGTTTCACCGGCTGCTATCGGCGGATCTGAAGCGCGGCCTGGCGGTCCCGGCGAAGGCCTGAGCCGTTCATCGAGAGCCGGATCATTTGCTCATCTCGGAGAGTGACGATGCCGCGGAGGGCGCCAGCGCCGGCATCCGGGCGCGCTCTCAATCCACGAGCCGATTCCGCAGCGCATAGTGCATCAGCTCAGCGGATGTGGTTGCGTGCATCTTTTCGAGGATGCGGGCGCGGTAGGTGCTGACAGTTGTTGCGCTCAGATGCAGCTCCTCGGCAATCTGCCCCACGGTCTTGCCCGAGGCGATCATGCGCAAGACCTCAAACTCCCGGTCCGACAGGCTCTCGTGCAGCGGCCGTCCCGATTCCTCGTGCAGATCGAGTGCAAGCTTCTCCGCGAGTCCGGGACTCACGTAGCGGCCGCCCGCCAGCACCTTGCGGATGGCGCGAATCAGTTCTTCGGGCGCGGTTTCTTTGTTCATGTAGCCTGCCGCTCCGGCCTTGAGCATGCGCTTCCCGTACTGATCCTCGGGATGCATGCTCAGGACCAGCACCGGCAGCCGGGGGCGCGTCCGCTTGAGATCTTTCAGCACGTCCACGCCGCTGCGTCCGGGCATTGTGACGTCCAGAATCACCAGGTCCCAGGGACGGCTTTCGATCTCCCGCATAAGCTCCTGCGCGTCCTCCGCCTCGCCGCACACCACGTTCTGCATCTCGCGCGCCAGGATTTCGCGCAGTCCGCGTCGAAGAATGGCATGATCGTCGGCAATCAGAATCCGGATCATGGCGTCAGTTCCTCAGGTGTGGCGGGTCTCCGGAATCGTGACCTTGACGGTTGTTCCCTCTCCCCGGACACTCGAAATCACCAGATCGCCCCCGAGAAGAGCGGCCCGCTCCCGCATGCCCAGGATGCCGAGCGACCGGCCGTCGGACAGTTTCTCTTCGGGGATGCCCGTGCCGTCATCGTGCACCTCCAGAAGCAGGTCGTCCTTCGACCGGGCCAGGCGCACGTCAACCCGCCTCGCGCTCGCATGCCGCGCCACGTTGGTCAGCGTCTCTTGAAAAATACGGAAAATCGCCGTGGCGTGGCCGGGCTGGACCACCAGATCGTCAGCAGGCACGTCGAGCCTGCATTCGGTGCCGGTGCGCGACTGGAACTCCTGGGCCGCCCACTCGACGGCCGCCACCAGCCCGAGATCGTCCAGGATTCCCGGCCGCAAGTCGCTCGCGATACGGCGCACGGACTGGATCGCTTCGCCGATCAGCTTCAGGATGGAGTCGGCATTTTTAGTCTGGGAAAGCGCAGCCGGGGACAGCCCGCGCAGCAGCGCCGTCAGGTCGATTTTCAGGGCCGTCAGGGCCTGGCCGAGCTGATCGTGGATATCGCGCGCCACCCGCTTTCTCTCTTCCTCGCGGATGCTTTCCATGTGCGCGGCCAGGGCGCGCAACTGCTCGAAGGCCCGCCGGGCCTCGTCTTCGGCGAGTTTGCGCTGCGTAATGTCGCCGACCACCCCATCAACACGGGTAATTCCACCTTCGCGGCGCGCGGTCGCGCTGTCCAGGACCCAGCGCACGGTACCGTCCGGCAGCAGGATGCGGTATTCCTGATCGTCATGCACGGCGCGTCCGGTCTGCAGCCCTTCATACGCCTTCATCATCCTGGGCCGGTCCTCAGGGTGTACAGTGCTGGCCCACGCCTCGGGACCTTGCAGAAAGAACTCGGGCGGGCGCCCGGTGATCTTTTCCACGACCGACGAGTAATAGCGATATGTCCAGCGGCCTTGAGAGTCGAACTCTCCGCTCCAGAGATAATCGGGAATGGACGCCATCACGCTCTGCAACTCTTCCCGGCTGCTTCGCAACGCGGCTTCTGCCAGGCTCCGTTCACTGACGACGGCTCCGAGGCAGAGGCCCGTCACGGCCAGGGCCAGCATCACCAGTTGGAAACGTGGCAACGCTGTCACGTCCGGCCGCGTCAGGCGGGCCACCAGCATGACGCCCAGATTGATCATGAGGACGGCCGCGACTGCCGCAGACTGGCCGTGGCGCACCGCCATCCAGATGACGGGAAAGAAAAGCACGTAGAGAGGTTGATACCGGACCGCGGGACCGAAACCGAAGACGAGCCAGATGGCCAGGACGATACAGGCAAGCTCGAGGGCGGCCTCGAGCACCC
>JASHQD010000457.1 GCA_030037755.1 Terriglobia bacterium | reverse complement strand
TGTTCGCCAGGCTTCTTGACACGTCCGGGCGCCGGTGGCAAGATCGTACCATGTGACGCGGCTCCGGCATCGCAGTGGAGCCGCGTTTCGGTTTCTTGCCGAAGTGGCGGAATTGGCAGACGCGCTACATTCAGGGTGTAGTGCCCGTCAGGGCGTGGAGGTTCGAGTCCTCTCTTCGGCACCAAGTGTTCAAGATTTCCCAGTAAAATTGGGTATTTTGGGGGATTCCCTAGGTGCGCCATGTCACCTAGGGGACACGATCATGCGAAGATTTCCGTCGACGCGTTGCTTGTTGCATTGGTTGCACAATCACCTTTATCTGCCTGTCGCCGCCGTTCTCGTTTTGCTCCCGGCCGGGCTCATCGCGCAGGCGCAATCCTCCGCGGCCCATCGGCAGGTTGAGCAACTCGTGGATGAAAACGCCGCAAACTGGAAACAGGTGTCCCGGCAAATCTGGGACTACGCCGAGCTTGGCTACCACGAGGACAAGAGTTCCGCGCTGCTGCAGGCGCAATTGAAGGCCGCCGGATTTCAGGTGCAGTCCGGCGTGGCCGACGAGCCCACCGGGTTCGTCGCCAGCTATGGCCAAGGAAAGCCAGTGATTGCCATCCTCGGCGAGTTCGATGCCCTTCCCGGCCTCTCCCAGCAGGCCCTGCCTGAGCGCGAGCCGGTCGTTGCCGGTGCGCCCGGACACGCCTGCGGGCACAACCTGCTGGGTTCCGGAGCCGCGCTCGCCGCGGTCGCAGCCAAGCGGTACATGGAGAGGAACCACATTTCCGGCACGCTCCGCTACTACGGAACTCCGGCCGAGGAGGGCGGCTCGGGGAAGGTTTACATGGTTCGCGCTGGCCTCTTCAAGGATGTTGACGTCGTCTTGCACTGGCACCCTGCGGACGAAAACGCCGTGACCAACGGCGGCATGCTCGCCGTCATCTCGGCCAAGTTCACGTTTCACGGCATCGCGGCCCACGCCGCCATGGCCCCGGAACGAGGGCGCTCCGCGCTCGACGCCGTCATGCTCATGGGAGACGGGATCGAGTTCATGCGCGAGCACGTGCCGAGCAACACCCGCATCCACTACATCGTCACCAAGGGAGGCGCTGCGCCAAACATTGTTCCCGATCTGGCGCAGATGCAACTGATGGCCCGTAATCCCTCGAATGCCACGCTCCAGGAAATTTGGGACCGCATTCTGAAAGTGGCGCAGGGCGCGGCGCTGATGACAGGCACGACGTACGAGGTAACCGACATCAGCGGCGATGCCAACATCATCGGCAACGATGTGCTGGCTCACCTTGCTCAGAAGAACCTCGAAGAGGTAGGCGGCTACACGATGGATCTTTCGCAAAGGGAGTTCGCATTGAAGCTCCAGAAGACCCTGGGTCTCGATGACGTGCCCAGCCTCGACCTGACGCAGTCGGTCCAGCCGTTGCGGCCCGTCGATCCCAACGCGCCTGCCGCGTCCACCGACGTCGGCGACGTGAGCTGGAAAGTGCCCACCATCGGCTTCGTCGCCGCGACATTTGTGCCCGGCGTGGCACCGCACACCTGGCAGGCCGCAGCCTCGACCGGCATGAGCATCGGCTAGGACGGCATGGTCGTCGCTGCGAAGGCGCTGGCCCTTACCGCCATCGATCTCTTTGGGGACCCGCAGTTGGTGCAAGCCGCCAAAGCCGATTTTCAAGGCAAGCTCGCGGGCAAGACCTATTTCACGGCGATCCCGGCGGACCAGAAGCCGCTCATCAATTACCGCAACGACTAGACGGATCGGCCACTTCTGCCGGCAAGATAATGCCGGGGTGCACCGCGCGGACTGACTACGACGTCAGCTCCATGACCCTGCCGCCCGGACCGGCGATGCGGGCGAGAAGCCGGGGCGTGTCGCCATGCGCGACGCGCACGTCCAGGCCCAGGAGCTTGCAGGTGCGCCGCAGCCCGGCGTCGTCGGGAGCGGATAGCTCGAAGCGCAGGATTTTGCAGCCTTGGGGCGCGCCGGCGGAAGGATGTACGGTGTCGGCGCTCCATTCGATGAAAAACGGAAGGAGGCCAGCCTGGTCGTCGTGGAGATTGATTGTCTTCCACCGCAGGATGCGGCCATCCGGCCGCCTGCGCTCGCCCGGCGTGGTCCCGTCGAAGGCAATCCTGGCATCGCGTAGGCGTGTTGCGAAGGTATCGAGGTCGCCGGGATGCGCGGCCCAGCCGACGAGGCGCGGCGCAGAGAGCCTTTTCAGGCCGTAGGCGTCGGGCACGCCGGGTTGGGCTGGGTCGGGAGCGATGACTTCGAGGTAGTGCCTTTCGCCGAGCGCCAGCAGGGCGTTGCGCGTGCCACGCCCCGGATGGACGCCGCCCCGGGCGGGGGTTATCCCGGTATGTTCCTTGATGAAGGCGATGCCTTCGTCGAGGTCTCGGGAGCCGAGCAGGATGTGGTCGAGCATAGCGGGCGCGTCAGCCGCTTCCCAGGAAAGACCAGGCGGGGCGAACGCGGCCCCGGTCAAAGCGAGAAACAATCTGCGGGACAGCATAGGCCTTTTCATCGCGGGTGGCAGCGAACCGAATTCTACCATTACACCCTCTGGAGTGTGTGTCGAAGAATTGGAATAACGGCTAGGCGTCGGAATAAAGAACGACTGCCCTCGCTGACGGCGGCCAGCTCCATATTTGACCGCCTGCTGCACCGTTCGCCGGTTTGGACCCGATCACGACTGGACGCTTTAGAGGTGATCACCGAGGCATCTCAGTGCCCTGAATCAGGTCTGGTCGATGGTCTGCGGGCCTGTTCAACCTGCTCAAGGCTGGATTCTTACCAGCATTGTCCCGGCGACGTAGCTCGTCTAGCATGTGGTTACTAACTATGTGTGGCGTCATTAGGGTGGAGGCGGGCTCGGGGTCCCGCCTCCGCTGAAGATCGGCCCTAACTTACAAACACCGCGGCCGTGTGCAACCGCTGTTCATGGCTTAATTCGTCCCCGCCTCCGTGGTGTGAATCGCCAGAGAGCCGTCACCCGGAGCGAGGTGCTCCGTTCCTACAATCCACAAGTTGCCCGGCTCCGGCGAGACCCCGGCGTACAAAACGTCGAGCAAACCTCCTTTGCCCTGGGGATCGGGACTGGGTATGATAGTCCACGCCGTACCGTCCCAATGCAGCACTAAGGTCGAGAACTCCTCCGAGCCGTTGGCGGCTTCGACGGATCCGAAGGCATAAATATCCGTCGGAGAGAGCGCGGTGATTCCGTTTAATACATTCGACTGTAAGGTGCTGTTTGGCCCGATATTGGGGCTCTGCACGACCGACCACGAGGTGCCGTCGTAGTGTTCGATCAAGGTCAGCGCCGCAGTGTGCTCGGCCTTGAAGTAGGAGCCCACCGCCCAAACGTCATTCGGGGCGAGCGCTACCACCCCACTCAACTGGTCCGCGACTCCCGTCTTGGCGCTGGCTGCCTGCTGCCACGCCGTACCGTCATAGTGGAACACCAACGCATCGCTGCTCTCTTGCGCGAAGCCGGAATAGCCGACTGCCCAGACGTCATTGGTGGCGTCGGCGGACGCTCCGAACAGCAAACCGTCAATACCGTCGGAGACTTCCGTGACGGTCCAGGCGGTGCCGTCCCAGTGTTCGAACAGGAAATTTGTGCTGACGGGCTCAACCCCCACCGTCCAAATGTCGTTACCGTCAACGGCCGCCATGGCACGCAGGGTTGGCTGGGCGTCAGGAGGAAACGTTGGGTTTGGAAACAGGCTCCATTGCGTGCCATCCCAGTGTTCAAGCACTTGGTCGGGGGGCCCAAACTCGTTGGTATCTGCAAAGCCTGCCGCCCAAGCATCCGTGGGCGAAAAGTCGGCCACGCCCCCCAGTTGGCCGTTGTTAAGTCCCTCGATCATAGGTACCGAGAAAGCTGTCCACTCGGTCCCGTCGTAATGAATCGCCGTCTCGCCCACGGCCCAGATGTCGCTCGTAGAAGACGCGGAGACGGCAAATAGGATGTCGTTGGGGTTATCGTTAGGAGTCGGGACGACAGTAAAAATCGATTGGCTCATGTTACCCTGAGCTGAAGCCGTCGCCGCCAGGGACGAAGTGAGCAAAAGGCCGAGAGCAAGCGTGAGAGTACGATGCTGCGCCAACTTATGGTTTTTGGGGAAAGCAGAGTGCTGCATTTTAGATTCTCCTTGTCTTAGGGTTTAGAATTCTATTCTGGGTATCGTTTGCCTTACTGCTGGGAACTGGGTGGTATCGGCGCAATCGAAGAATCGCCACGTCTCCTCGCATGATTGGAGCGTTATCCTCCGATTCCTGGCCGAAAACACATAAGGAGCCATCCTACTTCGACGCTTCCGCCCGAGCCCGCTTCGCGTCGCGCCGCTTTTTGATCTGCACCAGCCAGGAAAGCCCGATGCTCAACACATAGAGCCCGACCAGTGGGATCCAGACGATGAAAATCGATGCCATGTCGCTGGTGGGCACGATGGCAGCCGAAACCACTGCCGTGACCAGCACGGCGTAACGCACGTGCCGCCAGAGAAAGCGCGGGTTGACGATCCCAAGGATGGAGAGCAGCATGAGCACCACCGGCAGCTCGAACACCAGGCCGACCACCATGACGGTTGAGATGGCCAAGTCCCAGTACTCATTGATCGTGACCATGGGCGTAAACTGATTGCCATATCCGACCAGGAACTTGAGCGCTGCTGGTAACGCCACGGCATAAGCGAAGAACCCGCCCATTGCGAACAGGGCGCTGGTAAGACCGACGAAGGGCCACACGTATTTCTTTTCATTCCGGTAGAGCCCTGGGGAAACAAACAACCAGAACTGCCACAGGATGTATGGGCAGGCCAGGAAGACCCCGCCGAGCAGGGCGAGCTTGATGTAAAGATTAAAGGGATCGACCGGGTTCGTATACACCAACCTGTCCGAAACCCCGAGCTGGTAGAGTGCGTTCGTAAGTGGTCGAGCGAGAATAGCGTAGATATTCTTGGTGAAATAGAAGCAGATCCCAAACCCGACCAGCAAAGCGGCCACCGACCTCAGCAGACGACGCCGCAGTTCGTCGAGGTGCTCAAGGAAGGTCATTGGCCCTCCCGTAAGCTCCTCTTGCATAGGTCGGTACCCGCGGCCCAGAATGGGTGGATTCCCAATAGTCGCAGCCATTTTCGTTATCGCCTCGGTCAAGTTCCCGGAGTCTCGCTCGACGTGACCCTCCGAATCCAGAGGGTCACTGGAAAACCTTGAACGCTTAGTCGGGTCGTTGGCTCTCGGAGTCTTCCCTGACCCCTTTGAGCGCATCCTTGAATCCCCGAATGCCTTTCCCGAGCCCCTGTCCAAGTTCCGGCAGTTTCTTGGGACCAAAGACGAGCAGGGCAATCGCCAGGATGAGAATTAAGTGTGTTGGTTGAAACAGACCGTCCAGCATTCACAACCTCCTTGTGATCACGAATCGACAAGTCAGAACGGACAGGAGTTTCGAGAGGACACCCGATGCCGGCAACAAATGCTCTGGCTACTCCTTAGTCCTGTCCGTCCCGTTCACTTCGCGCGAAGCGAAATCGCCGTCATCCGCTCGCGGCTTACCGCGTGCTAAACCATCAAGTCGCAGACCCTCCCGACGACAGATGTCCGGCTACAGCTCCCTGGTTGCTGCGTCCGCTTCTTCCGCCAGTTGATTCACGGTTTGGAAGAACTTCGGTTGTTGGCCAGCAAACAGCCCGTCCGCTGTGAACGATGCGATGGTGGCTACTGCGCCCGCAAATTTGTCATCGCTCGGTCGAATCACCGCGCAGGCGGGCAAGCCCGGGCTGATGAATTCGCAGGGAATGGGAAAGATCAGGCTGGGCTGATTCGACGGATTGGGGTATTGGCTGAAGAAATTAGGAAACATCAGGCCAGAGTTGGGGTCCCTAAACGGTGCCACAGGGGCTTGCACTCCGTTGCCCGAGAAGTCGACCCATTCCAGGAAGTGGGCGATCTCGTCTCCCCCAACACCCAGCGTGATTTTCAGCACTTCCAGACTGCTGACTTTCTGGCTAAGCGCCGCATAGAGACTCGATCCGCCTTGTTCGATGTATCCAAAGTGAAAGGCCGCCACATTTGCGATCGCCTGAACATGTGCATTTCCGGGAAGGCCGTTGAAGGGAACGCCATTGAAATCGTCATTGTTTCTGGGAATGGCAGTGACCCCATTCAGAGTGATCGCCTGTGGGAAGGTGGCCCCGAAGTCTGGATTGGTTGCACTGCGGTAGCGAATGTACCAACTGGTGTCGACCTTGAGACTCATGAGGTTGGTGAGTCGCCCGATATCCTGCGCTCCCGTTGCCTTACTGCTGGGCAAAGTGCGGAACTCGTCCAAGTCGACCGGGTCGGCGCCTTTAGACTCCAGGTATCCGTTGAGAAAAGTGGCGTGACTTACTTCATCGGTCCAGTTGCTGGTAATGTATTGCGGACCGTCAGGATCGAGGTTCGACAAGGCTATCTGATAGTTGTTCAAAGGTTGGTTCGGGTCCACCTCGATCGGTGGATTATCGCCGATACCACCCAGTTCCGCATACTGTTGCCAAAGGTCCGATTCGATAAGCTCGGCTGCGGCCAGGAATCGGAGAATCGCGATATCTCCATCGTTGAGACTGCCGCCTTCATTTTGGTCTTGTCCGAAGAGCGACACCCCCTTGGCCAGCAGCCCGGCTCCCATCGTTGCCGTGCCGGCTGCCACCAGCCCCTTCTTCATGAACGAACGACGGCTTGCAGGTCCTTTCAAGCCGCCTAACAGATCTTTCACAAGTGTTCTCCTTTGCTAGATGTTGTAGCGATCGAGCTCGCTCCCGCGGTTCCGAGAACGGCAAGTGCGACCGTTTCACTGGAGCAGACTCTGCTGAAACGGATAATATTCCCGGAGCGCTCGTAAAGAACTTGCAAACAAGTTGTAAAAGCAGAGTCAACAGATGGCGAATAGACGAGCAAACACTTGGTCTGGGAACATCGACCGGGCATATTATTGGTCTCTTAACCAGGTAATTCTTGAGTGGCGGCTTC
>JASHQD010000456.1 GCA_030037755.1 Terriglobia bacterium | reverse complement strand
GACCTTTGGGTTTGTTTTTGCGGAACGAAGGGGAGTGGGGTGGTGGACCCTTACTCCGAGAGCGCTTGCTAGGCTGGTTAGGTAGGTTCTTCCTATTCGACCGGGGCACTGCGAAGCATCTGCGACCTGCCGCCGATCAACCATTGCTTGCGGTCGATGGCCGCGCGCAGGCGCTCTCCCGGCAGATCATCCACGGGTCCTCGTGCGTTGGACCCGGAGTGGCAAGGCACGCGAAGCGCGTCACGGTCTTCCCCTCGAGCTTCAGCCGGTAAGTGCCAGTCTGCTCGATTTTCGAGAATTCCGCGGACGACTCGCCAGGGGGGCCGACACGCCTTCCGGCGATGGGCCATGGGATCGATTTTGCCTGCATGCGCGCATATGTGGCGAGTTTGGCATATCCGAATGGACCGGTGGGTGAAAACGAGAGAAATGAGAAATTCTCACTCTTTATTCTCTTTGACTTAGCCTATTGAAATCTCTCGGACAGCCTCGCTTGGCCGGTCTCGTTTCCCAGTTTGCTTCCCCAAAAGCGCACGCAAAATGGGCATAAGTACAAAGGCTGCAATCGATTGCAGCCCGCCAGCCGCAACCAAGTCATGTAGGCTACGACGAGATAGTATTTATAGATTACGATGCCCGGTAGGCGGTTGGCGGGTGCCTGTTGCACGTTGGTGGTTATCGGTATTTGCGTGGCCCGACGCTCGCTATCCTTACAAATCGATGACGACATTGCTAGTGGGCCGGGAACAGCAGACGAGAAGGTTTCCATCGGCTGGCTTGTCGAGTGGCTCCGGTTCGTAGACGACCGCCCCTGAAACCAACCCGCTCTCACAGTTGTGACAAACACCAGTTCGACACGCCCAACGGACCGGGACGTCGCACGCCTCGGCCATTTCCAGAATGCTCCCGTACCGCGACGCATTCCAGTGCGCGGAAATGCCACTGCGTGCGAACGATACCAGCGTTCCCGCGCTTGCCTCGTCGGCAGGCGGATGCGGAGCTCGCGTCACGGCGCCGACAACACCAGGAGTCATGGACTCGCCGCCGTTGAAGATCTCGATGTGAATACGCTCCGGCACCATACCTAAGTTTGTGAGCGCCTCTCTCATGTCCGCCATGAATCGGGTTGGCCCACAAAGGTAGACATCAGCGTCTCGTGGCAGTCCAAGTTCACCGAAAACGGATGGCGAGAGGCGACCCGTCGCATTGAAATTCTCGCCGGTTCTGTCGTTTGAGCCTGGCCTCGTGTAACACACGTAGCTGCGGCCGTTCGTTAGCGCACTCATGAGACTCCGGACTTCACCCGCAAACGGATGATGCTGCCCATCGCGCGTTGTGTGCAGCCAGATGACCTGACGCGTCGAGCGTTCCGCCGCGAGTGCGTGCAGCATGGCCAGAAGCGGTGTCACACCAATCCCGGCACTGAGCAGAATGATCGGCCGCTCCCCCGGCTGCAGGACAAAACTGCCGCGCGGCGAGCTGACGTCCAGGCGGTCGCCCACACGCAGATGTTCGCGCAGGTACTCTCCAACGGCTCCGTGTGGCTCGATTTTCACGCTGATTCGATAGCGCTCCGTTGAGAGTGGACCCGAGAGCGAGTAGCTGCGAAAGATCGGCGGGCCGCCGGCGGTGGGCTTGAGGCGCACAACGACGTACTGACCTGGCAGAGCCATGGGAAGCTGTTGACCGTCAGGGCTTTCAATGGCAAACGAGAGAACGTCCGCGGACTCGCGATCGATTGAGCTCACGACAAGCGACTGAAATCCGGGCGAGGCTGGATGGGACGCCGCGGCCGGTGCCAGCCCCGCGTTTCCCGTGGACGGCCCGTTCCGCTCACTCTGAAGTAGCGCTTTAAACGAGCCGCGCCATCCGGGCGAGAGCGCCTCGATCTGCAGGGCGCGCTCCAGATGATCGCGTGCGTGACCGGGCAAATAAAGGAGCGCGTTGATCTCGGCGACGGTCATGCGCTCGCTCGCCGCTCCCACCTTCACGATTTCGTCGCCCTCACCCGCCTCGCCTTCGCGTAAAACGCGGAAGTAGAAGCCCGGCCGGCCGCTTGAGGTCAGCAATGCGGCCATCCGGGGTTCGTTCATCCGAATGCCGACGCGAAAGCACGTGACGCGAGGTTGCGTGACCTCGAAAAGTGCGGTGCCGATCTGGAATCGATCGCCGATCGAGACGGCGTCGTCCGCCATTCCTTCTATCGTAAAATTCTCGCCGAACTGGCCATAAACGAAATCGCTCCTCTTCAGCTGCTCCTGCCAATACCGGTACGATTCGATCTGGTACACGAAGACGGCTCGATGCTCGCCTCCGTGCCCGGCCAGATCGCCTTGACCGTCTCCATCGAGGTTCAACCGATTCACGCGGCAGCGGCCGTGGACCGGATTCTTCCAGATCCCGGTGTGTACCGTGCGCCCTTTCCACGGGATGTCGCGCGGAAGGCCGACATTTACGGATAACAGCCGAGCCATGCGATCAGGATTCCTCTCGCATGAATGTTCCTATCTTCACCGAGCCGCAGCTGGTCTTCCTGCCGCCCAGGTTAGCGCTTCGCTGAGCTTCTGCGCAGCGAGGCGGATCGCCGCCCTCGTTGCCGGCGTGGCGGCGAGAGGGTTCAGCATCACGAAATCGTGGCACGTCGCCAGGGCACGCACGGCGGTGACCTCCACTCCCGCCTCGATCAGTCTGCGAGCGTAGGCCTCGCCTTCGTCGCGCAAGACATCGTTCTCGACCGTGATGATCAGCGCCGGCGGCAGCCCCGCGAGCTGTTTGGTCCCCGCCTGAAGTGGAGAGGCCGTCACCATCTTACGATCGCTTGCGTTGGGAGCATAAGCTTCCCACAACCAGATCATGGCAGGCCGGGTATTCCACGGACCATCGGCAAACTCCAGGTACGAGGCGGTATCGAAATTTGTGTCCGTGGTCGGATAGAAGAGAACCTGGTAACGGATCTCAGGGGTCTCGCGTTCCTTCGCCATGAGTGTGACCGCCGCAGTCATGTTGCCCCCGGCGCTGTCGCCTGCGAGTGCGAGCCGCGTGGAATCGAGGTTCAGTTCCCTGCCATGTTCGGCGACGTAGGCCGTCGCAGCATAGGCCTGCTCAATGGGCACGGGGAATTGCGCTTCGGGCGCAGGCGTGAAGCTCACAAACACGAATGCGGCGTTGATGGCGTTGGTGAGGTCGCGTAAGAGACGATCGTGTGTGTTCTTGCTGCCGAGCACCCATCCACCGCCATGAAAGTACATCACAACCGGAAGCGGCCCTCTTGCTCCCTGCGGCCGATAAATGCGTACAGGAACTTCTCCAGTAGGACCGACAGGCAGCACTTTCTCCTCGACATCCGCAGGCAACTTTGCGACGGGCGCTGCCTGCAAATCCTCGAGCGATTTGCGAGCAGCAGCGTAGGAAAGGTTGTAGACCGGCTCTCCGCCCTCGGCTGCGAGCGCAGTAATGAAGGCTTGTGTCTGCGGTTCAAGAACGGGCGATTTCGACTGAGGCATAGCGCCTTCCTCTCAGAAGCCTCCTAGTGAGGGTTACAGAATATCGTGACAACAGCTGCTGTAGCGGCGCCCTATGAGCGCCCGGCTTTCCCGAGGAGAGTGCTCCGAAGAGCCTGCGCTCATAGAGCGCGCTAGAGCAGCCGCCACTATACCCGGTAATGTTCATTAGGGTTGGCAGCCATCCGCGACCCATCTGGCAAACAGATCAATGCGTGACTGAGGCCAAGGACCTTCTCCTCTGGGAGGCGGTGGCGGCATTACAGGACCACCAATTCCTCGAATCCGGTCGTAGATGGCGGATGCATGTGCCTTGACGGCGTCATAACTGGTCAGATCAAATCCTTTCTTCATCCCCTGAATGTCCCGGTCAGTAAAAAGCGGCCGAATGTCCGCTTCGAAGCTCGTCGCCTTCGTCATTTATGCGTCCTCCCTCAACTTGTCTACGTCCAATGTCCACCTAACCGGCATCGACTTCCGCCATTCGATCACGTCAGTAACTTGCCAGCGAGCCAGTGATCAAGGCTGAACTTCCCCGGACCGGAGCAGAGCAGCGAGATAAAGAAGAGCACGTACAAGACTTCCGGAAGATAGAGGAAATCGTCGAGCCAGTTAAGCGGCGCCAGCCCCTTAGGCATGGTGGATACTGCCGTGGTCACGGTGGCGACGATCATATCGATCGTTAGAGCCACGCAGGCCAGGATCGAAAGAAAGCCCACTGCCAGCAACAATCCGGCAACGAACTCGACACCCGCTACAAAATAAGCCATCTGGTGGGGAAACGGGACTTTGGCCTTAACCAGCGTTTCGTACATGGCCTGCGCACTGCCAGCGACAAACAATTTGTTTGCCCCGGAGATGGCGAAGAAAAGCCCGAGCGAAACGCGTACCAGGAGGATGGCATATTGTTCCAGACCACTGCTACCGAGCAGCGCAAACTGCACCAACCGTTTCCAGTCCATTTCTGATTCTCCTTTCGCGTCCCCGTGCGCAGAATAATATCAAGGCACCAGCAAGACCTTGCCGACTCCGCCCTTCTCGGCCGCCGCCTGAGCCTCGGCCGCCTCACGAAGTGGCAGTTTCGGGCCGATCGGGATTACCAGCTTGCCATCTCGGACTGCTTCGGCCATGAACTCGAGCGTTGTCCGGTCGAATTTGGAAAATACGTGTACAACCTTCACAGGTGGGTACGTCGCGGCGTTCTGCGGCGCCTCGACAACCGATGCATACAGGCCTCCCGGCTTGACCCTGGCGATGAGCTTTTCGGCGGTTCTTCCCCCGACCGCGTCCGCCACCGCATCGAGCGGCGGAAGATTCGCAATCGCGGTGTCGTCGTCGGTTGCGACATCCTGGTCCGCGCCGACAGTCTTCGCGTCATCGAACTGCCTCTTCAAGACCCCCGCGATCACGGTCGCCCCGTGTGCCTTAGCGGTGAATACCGCCGAACGTCCGACATTGCCGGCAGCACCTGCGACGAGAACCGTCTGGCCCGCTTCGATTCCCGTCGCCAAGAGAAGCTGGTTGCCGGTTATCGTCGCCAGCGGCAGCGCCGCCGCCTCGATCAAATCGAGCCCATTGGGAACTTTCGCCACAATCGTGGCTTTCACGGCACAAAGTTCGGCATAAGTGTTGTCGGCCATGGCGAACACCCGATCGCCGATGGAAAAGCCTTCCACTCCCGCCCCCAGCTTGACCACCGTGCCCGACATATCGACTCCTATGAGTCCCGGGAACTTGATGGGATAAAAATCCTGGGTTAGTCCGGCACGCCGCTTGTAATCGATCGGATTCACGCTCGCGGCGGCGACCCGCACCAGCACCTCGCCCGAACCCGGAACCGGGTCAGGGTAGTCTTCGAATTTAAGCACCTCGGGACCGCCGTATTGATGGACAACAACGGCTTTCATCTCTGACCTCCGCCATGAAAAAAGGTAGCCAAGGGACGAGGCTAGGTGAGGGCTCTATTGCCGGCACCGACCTTTAACCGTACTTGAGGTCGGTGCTCTGTCCGACCTCGATAATGTAACCGTCAGGATCGCGGATGTAGCAGCGAATCTCGCCGTACTTGGGTATCGGTTCCGTGATGAACTCGGCTCCCCGACTTTTCCACAATTCATAGCACGCTTGAATATCCGCAACGCGGAAATTCATAAAGCTGTTGATGTGATTCGGGTCGGGGACGCTGAGCGTCACCGTCGGCTTATCCGGGGTCGGGCCGCCCCCAACGTTCAGAATCATCCAGATATTCGCAAGCTGAAGGTACCCAGGCGCGTTGCCGTCACCCAGGCTCAGAATGCGAGCGCCGAAGACCTTTTCGTAGTAGCGGGCCGATCGCCCAATGTCGGCGACGGTGAGAAAATGCGCGACGCTGATCCCCTCTCGCGGGGGCATCTCATAGCTCTTCTGGTCGAGTTGTACGCTGCTCATTCACGCCTCCAATTCCGATAAAAAGTGCTCATCCGCCGATTCCGGCTCTTCCGTGATCCGCGAGGAAGCACTCGCATCAGCGGTTGAGGTTGGTTATGGCTGAGGGAAGCCGAACATCAACCACGACTGATTGGCTACCCAATGCGGATACAGCTTCGTCATCTGATCGAACAACTCCTGGTCGGATGTCGCGGTTTTCTGCACCCGATCGAAGTCCTCGAGGTAACGCTTGGTGTCCTGGATCGCGAAGGAGAGTCCGGCGCGCCAGGTTTCTTGTGGCCGGCGACAACCATCGCCGGCTCGAGCTCCGCTAACCTGTCTAGCGCTGCGATCCAATTCTTACGGCTCTCGGGGGTGGTGTCGCCGACGTACATGCGGCATTGGTTGTAGACGACATCGCCAGCGACAATCAGGCCGATCGATGGAACATAGAGAGACGTCGTGTCGGCACTATCAGTGTGGCCCTGTTCGATGATGCGCAATTCATGGCCCTCGAGAGTGAAGGTGTCGGGCTCATAGGGCTCAGGCGCAACCAGCTTGGTGGGCACTTGGCCAGGAAACATCCGGCGGGCTAATCGCTCCACCGCGGCGGAGAGGTAAATCTGCTGCATGGCGTTAACCGTCTTGGGCGTTGCTATCGCCCGAGCGCCCGGGAAACGGTCGAGCAGAATTCCCAGACCGTAAAAGTGGTCGAAATGGGCGTGCGTTATATAGATGGTCTCCAAGTTGCGGTTGTGCAGAGCAACCCAGTCCGCGAGGGCCTCGGCCTCGGCCACCGTCGTCATCGCGTCCACCAGCACCGCGTCGTGCTCGCCGAAGATTAAAGTCGACGTGATCGGGTCAAAGGCGAGCGGTTCGCCGAAGGGCTTTGGCCGTTCGCCGACCATGGTCTTTCCGGGGGCGGTAAAGACGTTCACGCTAAGCGTATTCGGCGCGACAGGCGCGGCGACGCGCTTGGTTTCTTTCAGCTCGCTTGTGGCGTCCATTCGATACCCCCTTCGATGTCAGAGCGAAGCGTCAGGATCACGGACTTAGCAGTGAATCCTCGCGCCTCGAGATTAGGTTTCCATCCGTTCGACCCATTGAGCGCGGAATGACGGGGGCACAAATGGATCCGCAAAGTATTGCGTCTCCCGCGCGACCTTGTCGCCCTCGAACTCCATGATGCTTACGGTGTACGACGGCTTGCCGTCATATGTCAGGACGAATTCAGTGACCCAAAGCTCACCGCTGCCAATGATCCGCCGGATTGAGAACCGCTTTTTGTTCGGCTGACTGGCGCGCTGGTTCTGTATGTTGGATCGACCGCGGGTTCGCTCGCCCGACTGCGGATACTCCAGTACCGCGTCGTCGAGATAGATACGGTGCTCTGTTTCGAAATCGTTGGCATCGGATGCCGCCCAATGCTGGTCCAGTGCCGCACGGATCTGTTTCTCTTGTGTGGGCTGATCTGGCATCGGTTCCCCTTTCATGCGCGGATGCTTAGCGGAATGAATCCCGGTACGCCGGCTTTCACGACCAGGTTCAGCCTATGTTCAATCACGATGATCCTGCCAGTGCCAACGCTCAACGTTAGTGCATACCAATCCCGCTCGTCTTTCCAAGCGTTCTCGATCGCGAAGACCAAGTCTGACAAAAGTCACTTCCAGGAGGGGCAAACGACAGATGATACCAGCATCTCTGAAACGAAGCCCGGAGCCGCAGATTCTCTCGCCAGAAGCCGGTCTTGCGGCCTGCATTGCCGAATTGATCCTGTGAAGCGAGCACCATTGAGATTCTTGGGTCTGCTTTTCAAGTCCCCCAGTCTGCGCAATGCTGGCCCGAGCGCGGCGATGCGCACGACCGTCGCCAGAGGCAGTTTGTATTCCAATCAGGGTTGACGCCGATTTGTGGCTATGCCTTCAGCGCGAATGGGCTTAGCCCGGGCCGAACTGGTCGGGAGAGTCCGGAGGTGCCAACCGCTCGTCCTCAGTGCCGATCCAACGGCACCAGATCGGCTGGAGACGCCCGAAGATCGCGCTTGAGGGGCTCCAGCTAACTCGTTTCCTACAAGCCTCGACGCCTGACCGCGCGAATCCAAAACCCCGGACTCCGGACTAGCAGCGGTGGACGACCAGGCGGCATTAAAGCTGGCGCTTCCATCCATTCCCGGTACGTTTCCCGACAGGCTGCCGTGCAGGCATGCGGTCTCCACCCTGTGTAGGCCATGTGATGTGTGGAGTGTGGGTCGTCCCGCGTCGTCCCATTTGACCCTTTCACAAAGCCTCGCGCCCTTGACCGGCGGGTCCGCTGGCGATCGCCTTGTCGTGTCTGGGGTTAAGCGGGCGAGCGCCAGGTTCGAAGCTCGGTCGGACACGAAAGTAAGCCGTCCTCGTCGTTTGGAACTCTTGGAACGATCCAGTCAATTGATGGAACGTTCGAAACGGTCCGCGAAAAATGGCTAGGCTATGATTAGCCTACGACTTCGCAGGTGCGTGATATCATGAGTGTTATGGTGGACCTGGAGGGGTTCGAACCCTCGACCTCATGACTGCCAGTCATGCGCGCTCCCAACTGCGCCACAGGCCCACGGCTTCGTAGCTCGCTGCAATCAATACTACTCCACCGTCCCTTGGCGGGTAAAGTTGGTTTTTCCAGCCTGAAGCCCAGACGCTATGAGCGATTGCGCGCCAGTTCTGGCGGATCTGCAGTCTCCAATTCGCAGCTGCCGGTGCCGAACTCGCGAAACCGTACATGGTCAGCAGCGCCGGAGCGCCCGGAGCTCGGGTCTTTGGGCTAATAGCCCATCATCGGAGCGCAGGCTGCCTTGACACCGGGAGCAAAGCCCATTAGAATCAACATGTAGTCTAATTTGCTGATCCAGCGATAGTTATGATCAGGGACCGGAGCGATCTTGAACGGCGCCAGTTTGAAGTACTGGCTCGAATCATCCGCCGTTATGTTTCGACCGGCGCGCCGGTCGGATCCAAGGCCGTCTCCGAGGACTTCAACGAGCCGGTGAGTTCGGCGACCATCCGCAACATCATGGTGGAGCTCGAAGAGGCGGGCTATCTCGAGCAGCCGCACATCTCTGCTGGACGCATTCCCACCGAGAAAGCCTATCGTCATTATGTCGATTGCGTGGCGCGTGCTTCCGGACTCCACCCCGACATGGCGCGCTACATCGATCACACTCTTGGCGCCGGAACGGCTTCCCTGGAACAGCTTATGGGACGCGCGTCGCGGCTGCTTTCCGAGCTTTCCGAAAATGTCGGGCTGGTGCTGGCACCGGCGCGTAGCGAGAAGCTGCTCGACCACGTCAAGTTCGTAGCCCTCCCCGACCGGCGCGTGCTGGCGGTCATCGTCTCGCGGCCGGACGTCATTGAGAATCACGTTATTCGCCTTGACGAGGAGATGAGGCAGGCGGAACTCGATCGCGCCGCCGAATACCTGAACGTCGAATTCCGCGGCTGGTCGCTGCGCACGGTCCGGCTTGAGATTTTCAAGCGTCTGGAAGAAATGCGCACCACCTGCGAGACGCTGCTGAACCGCGTGGCGCACCTGTTCGAGCAGGGTGCGATCGGCGAGCAGGAGGAAGGGTCGCTGTTTCTCGAAGGCACCGCGCGGATTCTCAACCAGCCGGAGTTTGTGGACGCGCGCCGCGTGCGCGACCTGCTGGCGACCTTCGAGCAAAAGGCCAAGCTCATTCAGATCCTTACCGCCTGCCTCGACTCTTCGTCGCGCTCGGGCGTTACCGTGCTGATCGGCCAGGAGAATCCCGCCGCTGAAATGCGCCAGTGCACGCTCATCCTCGCGCCCTATTCCTACCGCAGCCGGACCGTGGGGGCGCTCGGCGTCGTCGGCCCGACGCGCATGGAATACGATCGCGCCATCCGCACCGTGGAGTACGTGGCCAGCCTCACCTCCCGATTGCTCAGTGTCAATTGAGTTGTCAGTCGGTCAGTTGTCCGTTGTAGCGCGGCAAACTCGTGGGCCGTCGGGCGGCTTGGCCGCACCGCCGCCACGATAGTCTCCGGCCCGCGCCGCTGCACCTTGTTCGGAAAGTCGGGACGAAGAGCTAGAATGGGGTATGAGCGCGACACGGGCGGGAGTGCAGGAATACCTGGGAAGTCGACCCAGGCCGGCGCGTGCGCTCGAGTGGCTGCGCGGCCGGCGCTACCTGGTAACCGACTTGGGACGCGACGCGCCGGAAGCACGGCTCGCGATCGTCATCGCCCACCAGCGCGCCGACGCCGCTCAGGCGCGCCGCATGGCGGTCGCGATCGAGCAAGACTGGCCTGCCGTGCCGCGGTCCTGCCAGGAAGCATACGAGGCTGTGCTGGCATCGTCGCCTGGGTTGATCGTCCTCGATCTGCGGCGCCAGAACCGGTGCGGATGCCTTGGCCATCGCCATCCGGTCGTGCGCGAAGGGCCTTTCACAGTCGCCCATGATGCGTTCGGCGGCGGCACAGTCGGCGAGATCGACATTGCCTGGCAGCGCGTGGAAGCTTGGCCGGCGCTGCCGCTCGAAGAAACCGCGCTGGATGCCCGCTTCTTCGAAGGCAGCCGCCTGGACGAGTTCCACGAGCGGCAATTGCGGCTACGGCTGCTCAGCGTCTTTCTGCACGAGACCAATCACTTGGTGAATCCGCACGAGCCGGAGGAGTCAGTGCGCGGGCGCAGCGTCAGCTTCTATCGGGAGGCGCTCTCGCATTACGTCGATGAAGCGTGCGCCACGATGTCATTTACGATCGATCGGTCGTTTTCGAGGATGGAGTAAAGACGATCGGCGGCGATTTCGGCGCGTGCCTGGGGAAAGCGAAACGCCACACGCATCTGGACAAAGCAACTCGATGGGCTGAGCGCGAATCGTTCTGCCTTCACAGCGCCGCCTTACAATCGCAGGCGGCCCGACTCACGCCACGACGGCATGTTCATAATGGCAGGCTTCGTCCCGGCAGTAGCGGGTAGTCTCGCCCTTCTTTGACACTTTCTCGAGCATGATCGGCGACCCGCACTGCGGGCAAGTCTCCGCTACAGGCTTGTCCCAGGCGGTGAACTTGCAGTCGGGGTAGCGCGTGCAGCCGTAGAACGTCTTGCCACGCTTGGTCTTGCGCACCACGATCTCGCCGCTGCATCCCTTCTCAGGACACGGAATGCCAAGTGTCTCGCGCTTCACGTATTTGCATTCGGGGTAGTTGCTGCAGGCCGTGAATACGCCGTAGCGGCCGTGTTTCACCACCAGGTGATTGCCGCATACCGGGCACTTCTCTTCGAGCTTTTCGTCGGCTACCGCTGTAGGCGTGCCTTCCTTCATTACAATCTTGCGCGTGTTTTTGCACTCCGGATATCCGGTGCATCCGAGGAAGTATCCGAAGCGGCTGCGCTTGGTCGTCATCGGACGCCCGCACTTTTCGCACACTTGGTCCGGCACTTCGGGCGCTGGTGGCGCGCCCGTGGCGTATTGCGCGGCAAGTTCCGGCGTGAGATCGCGCGTGCCATCACAATCCGGATAGCCTGTACAGGCCAGGAACTGGCCGTTGCGGCCGAGCCGGATGACCATGGGCTTTCCGCACTTTTCGCACTTGATATCCGTCGGTATGCCTTCGCCCTTGATATCCACCATCTCGCGCTCGGCCCGCTGCAGGTCCTTGCTGAACTTGCGATAGAACTCGTCAAGCGCGGCGGTCCACGTCATCTTGCCTTCCTCGACCTCGTCCAATTCCTCTTCCATGCGAGCGGTGTAAGCGACGTCGAAGATATCGGTAAAGTTCTTCACGAGGAGATCGTTGACCACCATGCCAAGTTCAGTCGGAAAGAACCGGCCTTGCAGCTTCTCGACGTAGTCGCGATTCTGGATGACGGAGAGAATGCTGGCGTAAGTCGACGGCCGCCCGATACCCTTTTCCTCCAGCGCCTTCACCAGCGTGGCTTCGTTGTAACGCGGAGGCGGTTCGGTGAAGTGCTGCTCGGGCAGCAATTCCTCCAGCGTGAGGCGCTCGCCCTTGGCGACCGCGGGCAGGCGCAGCTTCAGCTCGGCGTCTTCTTCCAAGTCTGCCGCGGTTTTGTCGTCTTTACCCTCCTCATAGACCGCGAGGAAGCCCTTAAACTTCTCTACCGATCCAGTCGCGCGGAACAGGTATTCGTCCGCTGTGATCTCGATGGTGGTCTGGTCGTAGACCGCCGGATTCATCTGCGACGCCACAAATCGCTGCCAGATCAGTTTGTAGAGCTTGAACTCGTCCGGTTCGAGGTACTTCTTGATCGACTCCGGCGTGCGCTCGACCGCGGTCGGGCGAATCGCTTCGTGAGCGTCCTGTGCGTCCTTCTTGCTCTTATAGCGGACCGGCTCCGCCGGAAGATAGGGCTCGCCAAAATTCTTCGCGATATAATCCCGCGCCGACGCGATCGCGCTTTCCGCCAGGCGAGTTGAGTCGGTCCGCATGTAAGTGATCAGTCCGACCGCGCCTTCCTCGCCGAGTTCCACGCCCTCGTAAAGCTTCTGGGCAATGGTCATGGTCTTCTTGGCCCAGAAGCGCAGCTTGCGGACGGCTTCCTGCTGCAGCTTGCTGGTGATGAACGGCGGGACGGGATACTTGCGCTTTTCGCGCGTGGCGACCGAGTCGACGATGAAGGGCGTCTTCTGCAGCGCCGCCACGTGGTGGTCTGACGCAGCCTGATCCGGAATCTCGAGGTCCTTGCCCTGGAATTTCGCCAGACGCGCCTCAAAGGATGGAGGATTCTGGCCGTGCAGCCGCGCCCCAATGGTCCAGTACTCCCGGGTCTTGAACGCCTGAATCTCGCGCTCGCGCTCGACGATCAGGCGTAGAGCGACCGTCTGGACGCGCCCGGCGGAAATCCCGCGCCGGACTTTGTCCCAGAGCAGCGGGCTGACCTGATAGCCGACCAATCGATCAAGAATCCGGCGGGCCTGCTGTGCTTCCACTAAGTGAGTGTCGATCTCACCAGGATGCTCGAAAGCACCGCGAATCGCCTCGCGGGTGATTTCGTTAAAGATGACGCGGTAGAACTTCCGCTTCTTTGACTCCAACAGCTCTCGCAGATGGGCGCAGATCGCCTCGCCCTCGCGGTCGGGGTCGGCGGCGAGGTAAACCAACTCCGCGCGCTCGGCGGCGGCCTTCAGTTCCTTGATCACGTCCTTCTTAGACGGAATCTCGCGGTACTCGGGCCGGAAGTCGTCTTCGATGGCGACGCCCAGATCCTTTTTGGGCAGATCCATCACGTGCCCCATCGAGGCCTTTACTGTGTAGCCGCTGCCCAGATACTTGTTGATCGTCCTCGCCTTGGCGGGCGATTCGACGATGACCAATGACTTGCTCATGAATCCGTTCTCAAGCTCCTGTCAATCGATGATTCCAACTCTTCCGGCCCTTCCCTCTTGCCATTCAGTTATGGCGTATCGACTCATCTATTGTCAAACACACCGTGTGCGATCAGAAATCGCGCCGCAGCCTCGCTACCACGTCGCGCGGCGGAAAGCGCCTTTGCCGCTACAGCTTGCGGACGAAGTTCTTTCCCGGCAATTGCCGGATAAACCCTGCCATTTCAAGCTCCAATAGGGCCGCCAGCACTCGCGGCTGTGTCAAACCTGCCGAGGCGAAGACGTCGTCCACGAAGGTGGCCTTGTCAGGACGCAGAACATCGTAGACCGTTTTCTGGTCGCCACCAAGCGATGGCTCAAACAACGATGGCGTTATTGTGTCCGCTGCCGTAGGCGCCGCCGGAATCAGTTGCGCCCGGATCGTGGCCGGGAACTCCTCGATTACATCCATCCAATTATCGACCAGCTTGGCGCCTTGCTTGATCAGCAGGTTGGGTCCAAAGCTCTGTGGCGACGTGATATTTCCCGGCACGGCGTAGACTTCGCGATCCTGCTCGGACGCGAGCCGCGCCGTAATCAGCGAGCCGCTGTACTCCGCAGCTTCGACAATGACCACCCCGAGCGCCAGACCGCTGATGATGCGGTTGCGGATAGGGAAATTCTCGGGTTGCGGCGACGTCCCCATCGGGAACTCGGAGACCAACGCGCCGGTGGCCAGAATGTTCTCCGCCAAGCGCTTGTTGTCGCGCGGATAGACAATATCCACGCCGCAGCCGAATACGGCGACGGTCTTGCCGTTGACTTCGAGCGCGCCACGATGCGCGGCTGAATCGACGCCGCGAGCCATCCCGCTGATGATCACAAGCTGCCGCTGCCCGAGATCTGCCGCCAGTCGATGCGCCACCGAGCTGCCGTACGCGCTTGGCCGCCGCGTGCCGACTATAGCCACGGCGTGCCGTGACAGCAGCGAAGCGTCGCCGCGAACGTACAGGACCAGCGGCGGATCGGCGATCTGCTTCAGCAGCGGTGGATACTCAGGGCTGCCGAACGGGATCACCTGGCAGCCGAGCTTCCCGGCGGCAGTCAGTTCGTTCTCAGCTTCCTGCTGACCAGCCCCGGCGCGAATGCGCTGTGCGACTGGACGCGCGAGGCCTGCGGCTTCGAGCGAGCTGATCGACGCGCTATAGACCGCCTCGGGCGATCCGAAGTGCTCCACAAGCTTCTGGGCGCTGCGGACTCCGAGCCCTTCGATGCGTCCCAGCGCGACCCAGAGTTGGCTGGCGGCTTGATCGGATACGGCGACCATCGCTCACCTACAGATGTGCTACCGATCACAAGGATTCGGCGTTATTCTGGAATCTCCGATCAAAAACGCGCGCATATCAAAATTCAAGTCGTTTAGAATCAGCACTATGCGTGAACCCGTCGCAGTCCATGGCCGCCGGACCCTCTTCTGGACGCCGGAAGGCCGTGCCGCCAGGCTCCGCATGTCACAACGGAGCGTTATTCAGCTGGTTTACCGGGGGATATTACGACTCCAAGGACGAACGAGCGTTGCCAAACCTGATTGGCGTTGCCGGGGATATGAAGCCGACGCATGCCGGCTACACGGATTAGCGTAGATCAATTGGAGGGCGCTGTCTAGTGGCCGCGCGTCGCGACGCGCGCCTCGTGCCGGGCCACGGCCCACTGACCGACGTCCGCGGAGGCTTCAGACAGCATATTGACGACCGGACGGATCATCCGCACCACCAGGTCGGTTCCGGCCACGCCGGCCCATACCGACAATTCCCATGCGGAGCGCAGCCGTTTGGAAGGATCGTACTCCGGGCGCCGATGCCCACCCAGACTGAGATAATCGACGATGACGTCCACTGCGTAGAGCACGCCCGCGCTCAGCAGGCCTGCCCTGATCAGTCCCACCACCAAGTCGCCCACCGTTCTCATGACCGCAGCCTCCCACTCACTGCACTACATTAGATGCGTCCCGACCACCGCGCGACACGTTTTACGGCAAGCACCCCAGATGCCAACCAGTTTCGCCGTGCGTCAAGACTACAACTTCCACCGGTTACTCCGCGAGCAACCTCAAGAGGTCATGGAACATAGGGTTTTGGCGGATTAGAAATCGGAAGAGCGATGCGCGAGCCGGCAGCGCGCCAGGCTCGAAAAATCCGTGAAATAATTACGTGATTCTGTAGCAGCACTGTCCTAAGCGCCGAAATCCAGCAACACGATGCCAGCCGGTCGTCACCGCGCTGCCAGTCGATCGGCACGACGTGGCAACGCGCGTGGCACTGTCCGCCAGGGTGGGCGACCTCATCGCTTGGAGAAGTCTGCGAGAAGGTCGTGGATGGTTCCCATAATCCGCCTCCTGGGCAACCAACTGGCGTCCCAATGCTCAGCGCCCGCAATATTTCTGACGGCGAGATTATTCTCGAGAACTTCCGCTGCATCTCGCGCGCGGCCTTCGATGTCGAGCACGCACGAACCAGGGTGCGCCCCGGTGACGTGCTTCTCACCATCGTGGGGACAATCGGCCCGCGCTGCTGTCGTACCGGAGGGAATCGGACCCTTGGCCCTCCAGCGTAGTGTCGCGGTACTAAAGCCACGCGCTCTAAGCCCCCGATTCTGCATGTACCAGCTTCAATCGCCTTATGTGCAACAGCAACTCAGCGAGCGGTCGCGTGGCACAGCACAAAAGGGCGTCTACCTGGAATCACCGGCGACTGCTCACCCTGCGGGTTCCGTCGCCTGCCGAGCAGCACCGCATCGTAGCCGAGATCGAGAAACAATTCACTCTTGGCTGTGCAGAAGCAAGAAAGTGCACAGGCAGGAGGTGACACAGCCACTCTTGGCTGTGAAGAAATCAAAAATCGTGCGATTCAGGTCTGAAGTCGGCCGGAGTTGGCGGTAGCCGCTTGTCGGTTGCCGGTTGATGGTTATGCTGGTTGCCGGTTATCGGTAGCCGGATGCCGGTGAGCTGTCAAACCACAACTGAGAACTGGGAACCGAAAACCGGCAACCGACGACTGACCTCCGACAACCGGCAACCGCCTGTTTGACAGGCTGCCCGCGTTCCTCTAAGTTGGGAATTCACGGTAACCAGCTTCACCGACGGTCGATTCCTTGCGCATTGTATTCGTGGCGCCCGAAGGCGTCCCCTATTCCAAGACGGGCGGGCTCGCTGACGTAGTCGGCGCGCTGCCGCGCGCATTGGCCGATCTCGGCCTGACGGTCGACGTCATCCTGCCGCGCTATCGCGCGACGCCGGCGGGACCCCTGGTGGACGAGGGACACAGCGTCACCATGCCGCTCGGCGCGGGATTCCGGTTTGCCAGCGTCCAGGAAGGCGGGGCTCGGGGCTCGGGGTTCGGGGTTCGGGTGCAGAACCAAGGCATCGGCAACGATGGTCGGAGCGAAGGCGAGGGCGAGTCGGGCGAAGGCGATACGAGCGGGCAAACCGAAGGCGACGAGCGGGGCAGCGAGAAAAGTGAAAGCGCGGCCGAGCGCGTGCGAACCTTCCTCGTTGACTGCCCCGAGTTCTTCGACCGCGACGCGCTGTATCAGGACAAAGCGACGGGCCTCGCTTATCCCGACAATCACCTGCGCTTTGCCGGCTTCAGTCTCGCCGCGCTCGAATTCATCAAGCGGATGGGCCCGCCGCCGGAGATCATTCACTGTCACGACTGGCAAACGGCCCTCGTGCCCGTCTACTTGCAGCGAAACTACAAGCCCGACCTGTTCTTCTATGACACGCGCACGGTATTCACGATTCACAACGTGGCCTATCACGGCGATTTTCCGCGCTCCGCGCTCAGCGCGATCTCGCTCGACGACAGCCTCTTCAATTCGGAGCAGCTCGAATACTACGATCGCGTGAATCTGCTGAAAGGCGGAATCGTTTTTGCCGACGCGCTCACCACCGTCAGTCCCAGGTACGCCCGCGAGATTCAGACGCCGGAGTTCGGAGTGGGACTCGAAGGCGTGCTGCGGAAGAATGCCGGACGCCTGCGCGGGATCCTCAACGGCGTCGACTACGACCAGTGGAATCCGGCCACGGATCCGCTGATTCCGGCGCGCTTCTCGCCCGAGAATCTGGAAGGCAAGAAGGAGTGCAAGCGCGCGCTGCTCGAGAGGATGGGCGTGGATTCGCCCGTGCTCACCCGGCCGGTGCTGGGCATGGTCTCGCGATTCGATCGCCAGAAGGGCTTCGATCTGCTGGCGGAAATCCCGGAAACGCTCGCCAGCCTCGACATCTACCTGGTGGTGCTCGGGACAGGCGCGCGCGAGTACGAGGAACTGTTTGAACGCCTGGCGAAGAAACATCCGGGGAAGTTTCTCGTCAAAGTCGCCTACGATAACGCACTGGCGCACCTGATCGAAGCCGGGGCGGACATCTTCCTGATGCCTTCGCGATACGAACCCAGCGGCTTGAACCAGATGTACAGCCTGAAATATGGCACGGTCCCGGTGGTGCGGGCGACCGGGGGCCTCGACGACACGATCGAAGCTTTCGACGGCACGTCGGGGACCGGCTTCAAGTTCTATGAGTACACCGGCGCGGCCCTGCTGGACGGAATCGGCCGGGCGCTCGAAGCCTTCCGCTGGCCACGTCTCTGGACGCGTATCATGCTGAACGGCATGCGCAAGGACTTTTCGTGGTCGCGCTCGGCAGGGGAATACGCGGAGCTTTACCGGTCGCTGGTCCCGGCCCAGGCGCCCGCGACACGGGTGTGACTTCGATCACTGCGTCTTCGGGGCCACACCTGCATCTAATGGTTTTCGGATGACCTTTTGGGGGCCAGGCGGCAGGCCGAAACGCAGAAATCCAAGGAGAAGATGATGGCTGGAAATGGATTGGTCGAATTCACGGATCAGAATTTCGAGGAGCAGGTTTTGAAATCGGACAAGCCGGTGCTGGTGGACTTCTGGGCGACGTGGTGCATGCCCTGCCGCGCCATCTCGTCCGCCGTGGAGTCCGTGGCGCAGCAGTTCAGCGGGCGCGCCGTGGTCGGAAAGGTGAACGTGGACGACAACATTAACGTGACCGCGCGATACCACATTACCGGGATTCCGGCATTGCTGCTCTTCAAGAACGGCGAGGTCGCCGAGCAATTGAGCGGGGTAAAGCCGAAGGAAGAGCTGGTTAAGCTCATCGAGCGGCACCTGTGAGGAAATTGAGTGATCGAGTGATTGAGTGATTGAGTCATTGGCCGAGGGATTCACCCGTTCCTGCATGGGTTCAATGACTCAATGATTCATTGGATCAATTTTAAGTCCGCTGAATCCCGTCCACCCATTCGTTTACGTTCCGCTCCAGGATGTCGAGCGGAAGCGCACCTTCCCGCAGCACCACCTCGTGAAACTCGCGCACGTCGAAACGCGGACCGAGCGCCGCCGCCGCTTTGGTCCGCAGCTCTCGAATCTTCAGCTGCCCGATTTTATAGGCCAGAGCCTGGCCCGGCCAGGCGATGTAGCGGTCGATTTCGTTCACGACGTCCAGCTCGGCTTTGGCGGCTTTGGCCGTAAAGTAATCGATGGCCTGCTGGCGGCTCCAGCGCATGGAATGCATGCCGGTGTCGACCACCAGGCGCACCGCGCGCCACATGTCGTAAGTGAGCTGGCCGAACTTCGAGTAAGGATCGCCGTAGAGCCCCATCTCATCGCCCAGCGATTCCGCATAGAGCGCCCACCCCTCGCCGAAAGCGTTATAAAAGCCGTAGCGCCGGAAATTCGGCAGATCCGCCTGCTCCATGCCGATCGCGATCTGAATGTGATGGCCCGGTACGGACTCGTGCAGCGTGAGCGCCGTCATTTCCCACTTCGGACGCATCTCCGGACGGTAGAGATTCACGTAATACGTGCCCGCCCGCGACCCGTCTGCGGCGCCCTGGCTGTAGTAGGCCGCAGTCGTGTCAGGCGCGACCGCGGCCGGAATCGGCTCCACGCCGTAGGGCATGCGCGGCAGAGTCCGGAACAGCTTCACCAGCTCCGGGTCGACGCGCTTGGCGAGCGCGCGGTAACTCTCCAGCAGATCGTCGGGGGTCTTTTCGAAGAACCGCGGATCGGTCCGCAGATAGTGAAAGAAGTCGTCGCGCGATCCCTTGAAGTCCGTGCTCGCGCGCACTCGCTCCATGGCCGTTTCGATCCGCGCGACCTCGTCGAGCCCGATCTGATGCACCTCGGCCGGCGTCAGATTGGTCGTGGTGAACTTGCGAACGTCGAAGGCGTAGAGCGCTGCGCCATTCGGCACCTGCCAGATGCCCACCTGGTCGAAGCAGGCGGGAAGATACTCCCCGGTGAAGAACTGTTTGAACTTCGTGAAGGAGCCGATCAGGCCGGAATTGATCGCGTCGCGCCCATCGGCCGCGAGGCCATCCTGGTCTTTCTTCGCGATGCTTTCCGGAAACCGCCTGAAGGGCTTATAAAACGGGCTCGCGGCGGGGTCCGTGACGATCTGATGATCGATTTGCGCCGGCACGCGCTCCATCACAACACGCGGCAGCAGCATTTTCTGGTGAATACCCTCGCGCATTAACGCGATAGTCTGGTCCATGTAGACCGGAAACGACCGCAGGCGCCCGATCCAGTCTTCATAGTCCTTCACCGTCGCAAATCGCAGCTCGTCGCCAACTTCGTCGGAAGTCTGGATACCTCCGCGTTGGTTCAGGGGGACGAGGTACCAGTGGAAGGCATGCTCCTCGAGGGCAGTCGCGCAGTCGCGCTGGAAGAGATCGTAGTTGAGCTGATCGCGAGGCGAGAGCGCGGCGCGGTCGATCGCCGACAGTCGCTCGAGAGCGCCCGCACGATGCTCATGGTTGCGCTCGATCGCGTCAAGACTCACGTCTTCCCAGCGATCGTTCCACCGGCGGTCGCCCAGCAACGACGCGCGGACGGGCTCGGTTTCCAGGCTCCACTCCCATTCGGCGTCGAAGAAATGCTGCAGCGCCGCAGCGGCATTCGCTTGAGCGCTCGCAGCTGAAGCCTGACCGCCGTTTGATGTGGCCGCTCGCTGGGCAGGATCGTCGCTCACCCAGCCTGATGCCGCCATTGCCAGCCCCGAGCGTAACGCGTCACGCCGATCCATTCTTCCCTCCAACCATATAGACTATAAACACTTAATCGACGCTTGGGAATAACACTGCGTGTAGCATTTATAGGATTGTAATAAAAAATTAATAGTTAAACCCTCTTGCACACGCTTGCTTTCATGAGCTACTATTGGAACGGTAACCCGTATACACGTCCAACTTCCCCGGGCGAGAGTCGCCGAACGGAGGTGCTAACTATGAAAAATGTGCGCTCCGTCTTACTCGTCCACAACGAACCTGACGCCTTCCGTGGGCTCGAAGAGATGCTGCATGAGCAGGATGTCATCACCTCTCAAGCGCATCGTTGCGCCGAAGCACGAAGTCTGTTGAAGGAAGCAGGTCCGGTGGACTTGGTGCTGACCGACGTCACACTGAACGACGGAAATTGGAAGGACATCATCCGGCTTGTGCAGAAGGAATCGAAAGGTACGCCGGTGATCGTAATGTCCCGTGTGGTCAGCATGAAACTCTATCTTGACACCCAGGAAGCGGGCGCGGCGGATTTTATCGTTCCGCCTATGGCACCGCGGGATCTTGTCTACACTCTCACCACGGCGATGGATAAGGCCATCGCGCCAGTTTTTGCGAAAGGGCGACTTCGGCCCCGTATCGATCAGCGGAGCCAGGCCACCGCGCACTGAGACGCCCGGAGGAACCCGCTCCGACAATCCTCCCGTTACAGGTGTAGCCTCCGTCATGTGCTTTTGCCCGGCGTTCAGGGGGCTACCTCAGCCGGACCATCGCGTTCCGCGCAGGTCCTTCCAGGGGCCTCCATCGGCGTAGCGCCCGGGATGCAAGACCTTTGACCGAGGATCCTCTGCCGCGTCGAGTTGAAGGACCATCCATCTCGGATACGGAACGCCGGGATCCGACACGGAGTCGAGGAGCCGAGCGTCTTCATCCGAGAGCCCGAGATCTGCGGCGCGGATGTTGTCGTCCAGTTGTTCGGCGGTCCGGCCGGCGATGATCACGCTGCTGACCGCAGGCCGGTCGAGCACCCACTTGATGGCCACTTGCGCGGGGCTCGCCCCATGCCGGGCCGCAACCTCCTTCAGCGCATCGACCACCCGGTAGCCCACTTCCCTGTCGAAAGGCACGAATTGACCTGCCTCCGCGAAACGGCTTCCGGCGGGAGCCGGGTTCTCGCGGTTGTATTTGCCCGCCAGGAAGCCACCGGCAAGCGGACTCCAAACCAGAATGCCGACGTTGTAGTATTCGGCGAAGGATTGGAACTCGTATTCCAGGCTGCGACCCACCAGGCTGTAGTACATCTGCGCGGTCACATACTTCTCGAGCCCCAGGCGTTCCTGCAGCATGATAGCCGTGGCTGCCTGCCATGACATGAGATTGGAGAGGCCGATGTAGCGGACCTTGCCCTGCCGCACCAGGTCGTCGAGTGTTCGCAGCGTCTCCTCGAGTGGCGTGTTGCTGTCCCACCCGTGCACCTGATACAGATCGACGTGGTCGGTCTGCAACCGGCGCAGGCTGGCCTCAATCTCGCGCATGATATTTACACGGGTCGCGCCGCTGTGGTTGAAATTCCCGCCCATGGGCAGCCGGACCTTCGTGGCGAGAACAATCTCCTCCCGTACGCCTTTCAGAGCATTGCCGAGCAGGGTCTCACTCTCGCCAAGGCTATAGACGTCAGCGGTGTCGATGAAATTAATTCCGCGATCGAGGGCCTGCTTCACCATCCGCGTCGTCTCTTCCTGACCGAGGTTGCCCATGTTCATCTTGCCGCCGAACTGCATACTGCCGAGAGCCAGTTCGCTTACGATGAGTCCGGTATTTCCCAGCTTTCTGTATTTCATTTCATCTGCTCCTTTCGTTTGAACTTCTTTCTGACGCGTGTGTGAGGCGGTTTGGTGATTTCGGGCCGGCGCTTTTGCCGTTCAGATCCTCAACCAGGTATTTGATCCAGACACCACGAGCCAGGAGTAGCGCTCCTTCATTCTTCAGCCGGGTTAGTACGCTCCGTCCGGCTCCGTCGATCCGTGTCACGCCTCTCAGATCGATAATGAACTTTCGATCCAGACCAGCGCGACACATCTGTTCCCATTGGGAGCTCAACTCTTCCGTCCAGGGTTCAATGAGCCGTCCTTCGAGGATGAGCCCCTGTTCTGCCGGTGTATCGATTCTGGTGATCCTTAGCATCTCTTCCTCTTTTCTTTGTGCAGAGTACCTCTATTCTGCCGAGCTGGCGGAACCGGTCGAGGAATCCTTTATGGCTGTCGCTCTTGTCTTGTCGGTGTGCGCCCGGGCGACCAAGTCGCGCGATGAGGGAATTTGCGACTCGTTCCATCCGCCGCCCAATGCTTCAATCAGCCTCACGGTTGCGGCCATCCGGCTTCCTACGATCTGAACTGCAGTACGCTCGTCGGCGAGTGCAGTGCTCTGCGCAATCACGACCTCCAGATACGACGTGGCCCCATCCGTGTAGCGGGTTTGGGAAAGCTGCAGCGACTGCTGAGCGGCCTGAACAGCTTTGTCCTGGGTCGCAGCTTCGCTCTGAAGGACGCTTAAGGCGGCCAGGTTATCCTCGACCTCCTGAAACGCGTTCAGCACGGTCTGACGGTACGATGCCACGGCGGCGGCGTAGCCTGCCCGCGCCTGCTCTGAGACAGCATGCCGCCGGCCGCCGTCAAACACGGTCTCGAGCGCGCCGCCTCCAATCGACCACAAGGCGCTGGGACCCGTTAACAGGCTCGAAAGTGCGGCGCTTTCGAGCCCTCCCGTCCCGCCAATCGAGACCGTGGGGTAATAGGCCGCCTGGGCGACTCCGATGTCGGCATTCGCCGCGGCGGCGCGCCGCTCGGCCGCCGCGATGTCGGGGCGACGCTCCAGCAGCTGCGAAGGCAGTCCTACCGGAATGGGCGGCGGAGGGTTGTTCAGTGGAGCGACAGGGAGACTGAATTCCGCAGGAGGTTTGCCGATCAGCGTGGCTACGGCGTGCTCGAACTGCGCTCGCGCGGCTTGAACGTCGATCGCCTGGGCGCGAGTGGTTTCGAGCTGGGTTTGGGCCTGCTTGACATCCACCTCCGACGCCAGGCCGCCGTGAAACCGGTCGAGGGTAAGCTGCAACGCCTGCGCGTAGGAATCGACCGTCGAGTTCAGCAGCTGCTCTTCAGCATCGAGCGTCTCCACCTGGAAATAATCGAGCGCCAATTCCGCATGAAGACTGAGCCGGACGTCCTCGAGGTCCGCCGCGCTGGCCTGTGCGTTGTCGACTCCGGCCTCGACCGAGCGCCGTACCTGGCCCCAGAGATCGGCTTGATAGGAGACGTCGGACGGCAGCGCAAAGTCGTTGTAGGTGCTCCCGGCCAATGCTCCCACCGTGTTCGCTGAGATCCGGGTGCGGCTCGCCGAGGCTCCAACCGTAACCGTCGGAAAGTAATCCGCGCGATAGTAGCGCACCAGGGCGCGAGCTTGCGTGTATTGAGCCTGCGCGATCTTCAGCGTCTGGTTGGCAGGATCGACCTGTTCCTCGAGCCTGTTCAGCCGCGAATCTTGAAAGAGCTCCCACCAGTCCCCCCTCAAGGCTTGATCGTTCGGTTGCGCCGGATGCCAGTTGCTGTTCTCTTTGTAGGCCGGCGGCGCGGGCGCGACCGGCTGATGGTACTTCGGACCGACCGCACAACCGGAGAGCAGAAACGCCGTCATGACAATCACGCCAACGGTGGCGGCCCTTAGCCGGGTGAGAGATAAGAATGTTTGTTGTCGCGAGCTCATTTTATAGACCTCCTGCGTCGGGCGAAGGCACTACCCGCACCATCTCTCCCGAGACAATGGAATCGGGTGGGTTCAAAATCACGGACTCATCGCCGTGAAGACCGCCAAGGATCTCGATGCGATTACCGAAGTCGTGGCCGGGGGTCACGCTCCGGAGAACAACGCGATCGTCCGGCTGAACGACCGCCACTCGCAGTCCTTCGGTGCGGAATAGCAAGGTCCCCACGGGCAGTGTGTAGGAGGAAGCACCACCGGGCACTTTCAGATGAACCTCGGCGTACGATCCGGAGAGCAAGCGGCCGGTCGGATTGTTGACGCTGATCTCGACGTTCAGCGTGCGGGTAGTGGGATCGATGGCGTCGGCTGTGCTCACGACCGTGCCGGGAAACCGGCGCCCGGGGAACTCCCTCAGTACGAGATCAGCTCTTATTCCCGGCCTCGCAAGTTGGGAGTACTCCTCAGGCACGCTCACGTAGACCCGCAGCTTTGCGGGCTGCGCGATACCAAACAAGGCTGTGGACGGGCCGCCGGCGGTGCCCGCACTGATCAGGTCACCGATATCGATGTTGCGAGCCGTGATTACACCGTCAAACGGCGCGTAGATGTTTTCGAAGGACACGAGCTGCTCCAACTGCCTCACGGTTGCCTGATCCGCCTCCACCGTCGCCTGGTTGGCAGCCAGTGCGCCCGTCGCATTATCCGTGTCCTGTTGGGCCACAGCGTGGGTCTTCAGCAACTCCTGGTAGCGATTTGCCGTGATCTCGGAGAGTTTCAGGTTGGCCTCGGCCGTGTCCAGGGCGGCGCGCGCGTGCTGAAGTTGCTGGTCCACTTCCGGCGTTTCAACCTCCGCCAGCAGCTGGCCCTGCTTTACGCGTGCTCCGATATCGACGTACCAGGCTTTCAAGTAACCGTTGGTTCGAGAATAGATCGCAGCGCCGGAATACGGCTGGACATTTGCCGGCAGAACGATTTCCTGCCCCGAGGACGAGCGCTGAGGTTTGACGACTGCGACCGGAGGAGCTGCTAACTGCGTGGTTTCTGTCCGTAGAGCTGCGCGAGCCCTGAGACGAGGTACGACGGTGAACCGGACGATCGCTGCCAGAAACAGCGCAAAAATCGCAACGGTCAACAGTCTCCGGGACCGGCTCTTCGGCGGCCGCGCGGCCGGTTCGTTATCTCCGATCCGGGTGTCGAGTTCGAGTTGAGTTTGCATTGGGTTGTTCTCCTATCGTTCTCTAATTGCGTTCCTGATCGCTCGCAGCCGCCTTCCTGCCGTGCAATAAGCTGAAGAAGGTCGGGACGAAGAACAGGGTTGCGACTGTCGCGAGCAACAGGCCGCCGATCACGGCGCGGCCCAGCGGCGCGTTCTGCTCGCCGCCTTCGCCTAATCCGAGGGCCATCGGCACCATGCCGATGATCATCGCGAGCGCGGTCATCAGAACGGGACGAAATCGGGTGAAGCCTGCCTGAAGCGCGGCGCTGATCGCGTCTTTGCCCTCCGCCATCTGCTCGGAAGCAAAGCTCACCACCAGGATGCTGTTGGCTGTGGCCACGCCCACGCACATGATCGATCCGGTGAGCGCCGGCACACTGAGGTGAGTCCCGGTGAGGTAGAGCAGCCAGGCGATTCCTGTGAGGGCTGCCGGCAGCGCCGCAATGATGATGAAGGGGTCGAGCCACGACTGGAAATTCACCACGATCAGCAGATAAACCAGCACGACTGCGAAGACCAGTCCTGCGCCAAGGCCGATATAGGACGACCGCATCGTCTGGACCTGACCGCGCATGATCACCTGGGTGCCGCGCGGCACCTGTCCGTGGGTGGCGCGAATGATCCGCGTGATGTCTCCGGCGACGCCGCCCAGGTCGCGGCCCTGAACGGACCCATAGATGTCGATGACGGGCTCGATGTTGTAGTGCGAGACCACGGGCATCTCCGCTCCACGCTCGATCGACGCCAGATTGCTCAGAATCTGTGGAGGAGCCGCAGGATTCGTACCCGTCATGGGCGTGTTCTCGAGATCCTGCAGCGTATCCATTCGATATTGAGGAGTCTGAGCGGCAATCGAGTAACTGACGCGAGTCTTGGGATCGAGCCAGTAGGTCGGCGAGGTCTGAAAACTTCCGCTCAGAGAGACGAGCAGGTTTTGCGCAATGTTCTGCTCGCTGAGTCCCACCTCCTGAGCCTGCGTGCGGTCCACGGCCACATTGAAGTCAGGCTGATCGAAAGGCTGCTGGATGCGCAGGTCAGCGGTCCCCGGAACATACTTGACCTTCTCCAGCAACATGTCCGCATACCGGTGGTTCGCCTCCAGGTTTTGCCCGATGACCTGGATATCAATGGGCGCCGGCAGTCCGAAGTTCAGAATCTGGCTCACCATGTCGGCTGGCAGGAATGCAAACGTCACGCCGGGAAATTGCCGCGGAAGGATCGTCCTCAGGCTGTGGACATATTCCTCTGTCGGACGGTGCCGTGGAGTCAGGCTCACCATAATGTCGGCGTCGGACGGCCCGACCGGCGCGGACGTGCTGTAGGAAAGGTTGATTCCGCTGTAAGGCAGGCCGATATTGTCGATGATGTTGCCGAGCTGCTCGGACGGAATCTCGCGCCGGATTTCGCGCTCCACGAGGTCTGCCAGCTGCGCCGTGTCTTCGATCCGCGTTCCGGTCGGAGCGCGCATGTGCAGCAGTATTTGCCCGCTGTCCACGCTGGGAAAGAAATCCTCTCCCAACTGCGGAAGCAGAGCCACGAGAGAGATCACGCAAACGGCGAAAAAGCCTGTCAGGAAGGTGCGGCGGTTATGGAGACAACGCTCGAGCAGCCGGTGGTATCCTTCGCGGAGTCTTTCGAAGCCTCGTTCAAACCCAAGTTGCAGCCGGACGAGCGGGTTGCGGGAAGATGCCGTCAACGTATCCGACTCGTGCTCGTGGCCGCGCAACAGGAACTTCGCCATGGTGGGCACCAGGGTGCGCGACAGCAGATACGACGCCAGCATGGCGAAGACGACGGCTTCGGCCAAGGGCACGAAGAGGTAGC
>JASHQD010000455.1 GCA_030037755.1 Terriglobia bacterium | reverse complement strand
GGCAAACTGTGGCGACATCTCCTTCAAGACCTGATCGACCAGCTGGCGGATCGGTCGCAAGGGATGATCCGGGGGCACGCGCTTTTCGGGCGAAACGTAACTGAACATGCCAGCTTGCTTTTCGTCTTCTCCGCGCATCGGGGCTCCTTGAGTTCGAGATTCAAGAACCTAAGATGCGCACAATGCAAGTCAAGGATACAAATGACACTCGGTTTTTCAACAAACTGCTAAAGCTCCGGTCGCTCCTTTTTCTTCGTTTCTGCCGGGTGCGATTCGCGGCGTCAAAGGTTTCAATGCACGAACAGAGACCTGTCTTCGTCATGGGGGTTGAGCCGCGGATTACGGTGCCGGTCGCCCGTTCGTTGCACCGGTTGGGCGTGCCGGTCTTCGTGGCAAGCACATCGACAGCAGATTCTACCCTCCGTTCGCGCGCGATTGCGCGATTCGTTCGCTGGCCGGACCCGATCGAAAGGCCGGATGACTTCCTGCATGCCGTCTCCGATTGGGTTAAGACCACAGGAGCGGACATATTGATGCCAGCAACGGACCGCGCGCTTTCGGTTATCGCGAAGCACTATGAAACACTGAAGTCACTTCTGCATGTCGCGTGTCCCCCTCCCGCCGTGGTGGATCGCGTTCTGAACAAGCAGACCACGCTGCGGATAGCCGAAAGCATCGGAGTTCGCGTGCCGCATCAGTATGTCGTGTCCGACCGCACGGATACTCGAACCATTCGCCAGATGCTTTTCCCCGTGATCGCCAAACCCCAGCAGAAAAGGTCGGCCGAACCATTCAAGGTGCGTTACTATCGCGCGCCGGAAGAACTGATGGACGCGCTGGACGACGGTGTACTTCAGGATGCCATTGTGCAGGAATATTGCGAAGGCTGCGGGGTTGGAATTGAAATGCTGGTTCACCACGGGAATTGTGTCGCCGCATTTCAGCATCGACGGTTGCGCGAATTCCCGAAAGCAGGCGGCGTGGCGGTTACGGCCGTGGCCGAGGCGCTCGATCCTGGATTGGCGGAGACCGCGCTTAAGCTGCTGCGGGCGCTCGAATGGGAAGGCGTAGCCATGGTCGAGTTTCGTTACGACCGGCAGACCGGGACGGCTGTACTGATGGAAGTCAACGGACGATACTGGGGCACTGTGTCGCTGCCCATTCAGGCCGGAATCGATTTCCCGGCCTACCAGTGGCAACTGGTCCATGGTGAAACGCCCGAGGTCCCGGGCAGCTACGCGGCCGGCATGACCTGGCACTGGAGCGCGGGTTCGGTGAAGCGCTGGCATGAAGCCCTGAAAAGCCGGCATAGCGTTTCGCTGGGAGACTGCCAGACGCAAGACACGCCCGCAGTCCGCAAGAGGCAGAACGCGCTTTGGACAACCCGCGATCCACTTCCCGCTTTGTTTGAACTGTTTGACACCGCCAGAAGACTGCTTGTCTCTGACTTTCGAGCAGTGCTAAGCAGAATGGCGCCGAGGTCCGGCGGGTTTCGGAGCGTCCAGTCGAACGGGAAGCGGTTTGAACGAGGTCAGCCGGGCAAACACCATTACGCGAAGTAGGGCGGCCGTAATTCGCCGCGCAGAATCTATGCCACGTATCATTTCAGCTTTGAGAGAGGCAGCCGCCGTATTGACGGGACGCAAGAACGCCGGACGTAATCTAACCGTCCTGCCCGACGACGTATTTCTGGTTTCGTACCCGCGCTCCGGAAATACCTGGGCGCGATTCCTGGTGGGGAATCTTCTTTTCGACGAGCCGGTCACCTTTGCGAATGTCGATACGCTTATCCCGGAGATCTACCTGTTTCCAGACCGCATTCTCCGGCAGTGTCCGCGGCCCCGGATGCTCAAGAGCCATGAGTGCTTCGACCCGAGGTATAAGCGGGTGATTTACATCGTGCGCGATCCGCGCGACGTAGCTGTTTCGTATTACCACTACGCGATCAAACGCAACCTTCTGTCCGAAGACTATCCTATCGCGCAGTTCATTCCCCGATTCCTCGCCGCCGAGTTCGACGTTCAGTGGTCATGGGCGGCGAATTGGCAGGATCATGTGATGAGCTGGTACAGGATGCGCCAGGGCATGCCGGGCTTTCTGTTCCTTCATTACGAGACGCTCCTCAGTGAGACCCGGACGGAACTTGCCCGAGTGTCGTCCTTTATCGACCTCGACCTTGCTCCGGACCGGCTGAGCAGTGCCGTTGAGTTAAGCTCCGCTGATCGCATGCGCGACCTGGAGAAGACGCAGGCGCGCGAGTGGCGTCTGACGGAATCAACGCGGCTGGATAGGCCGTTCGTGCGCTTCGCAAGTTCCAACAACTGGCAGAATACGCTGCCGGCGGCGGCAGTCGCGCAGATCGAGTCGGCATGGGGGCCTGCCATGCAGGAACTGGGCTACCCGCTCAGCAGCAAGCCGGGCGTCCGCCGGCCGGAACTCGCTGTAGCGGCGGTGTCCGCACCGCCGCATTAGAGTACGTCGCTAGCTATTTCGGCGCCGAGGACACTTTTGGTTATCTTCGGCGGTGAGGACACCGCCGCTACAGCGCGGTTTGTGATCTCGCTCATCCGCCTCCGCGCAGCTTGCGGTTGACCTTGTGCAGCAGGTCCCATACCGGCTGCGGAAGATGCTCCCGCAGGTATTCCTTGCCGGCGCCGGCCTCATGTACCGCTTGAAGGTAGACTCCTCCTGCCGACCGGGGTCGCGCGAACTGCAGGTTGACGTAGTGGCCTGGACAAGCGCCCCAGCGAGCTTTGGCCGGCTCCTGCCCGGCCATATAGTCGTACCGGCGCACACCGGACTCGATGAGATACTTCATGACGTGCGACCGCAGCACATAACCGACGCTCTCCGCAGACAGTGCCGGCTCAAATCCCTCCTGCAGGATAAAGAACGTCTGTCGGTACCGGAATCCGAATTGCGCGGCCACCGGCGTTCCGTCAACGTCGAGCAGCCAGAACTCCAGCCATCCGCGGTCTAGAAACGCCTTCCCCATCCCGGCGTAAAACTGACGCCGCTCGGCGGAACCAAAACTGCCCGGCCCGCCTGCCGATGTCCAGCGTTTCTGGTGCAAATCGAAGAGTACCCGAAGGCAGCCCGCCAGATCGCTTTCGGATTCGCACATGTAGTAGCGCACCCGGTGAGTCTTCGCCAGCTTGCGCGCGCGGCGTCCGACCTTCTCACGTTCGTTCGCGGAAAGGCCAGCCAGATACTCAGCCCAGGTGCCAGGCAGCTCGATCGCCTGCGTCATGGTTTCTGTTGTGTAATGTATCCATCCTGCGTGTTCGATCAGATTCCTGAGCGATCGGGCAACCGGCGAATCGGCCGGCAGCGTGTTGAACTCGCAAACGTCCCAAAGCTTCTGTTCTGACTTCAAGTGATCCAGAAGAGCTGCTGCCACTGCGTCTTCGCAGCCGGAGCGCGCGGGAAAGTCGAGGTTATCGGAGTCGCCGCTGCCGTCACCCATCATCTGCATCGCATTCAAGGTCAAGGGCCCGCGTGATTCCCTGAGCAGGGCGAGGGAGGCTAATCCCGCCAGCTGCCCGCCGGCATCAAAGAAGCCTGTCGCGTGGAGCTGACGGCCGCCGCCGAATTCGCGCCACCACGACATCAGCCACTCCGGAGTGGAGAAGATCGTCGCACTCTCAAACCTGTTGAGCAGCTCGACCCAGGATTCGCGAAGAGTCTCCAGCGACGCGAGGTCTTCGTACACCCTGATTGTGAGGGGCTGTGGGCTCATTCGAGAGTGCACGAACCGTACTGAAAAAGACGCATGGTATCATGATGCCCTGGAACCCGCATGAGCATTCAGCGCTCAAGCAAGCAGCTCCTGAAAAAGGCCCTGATCCACAGCGGCGGGCTGGCCGCCGCCGGCCGTGTCGCTTCTCCCAGCGCCGTAATCCTGATGTATCATTCGATCACCGAAAACCCTGCGCTCAGCGCGCATTCCATCGGTGTCTCACAGCCCCGAGCGGCATTTGAAGCGCATATAAAAACCATCGCCGAACGCTACCATCCGGTGAGCATCGACGCGGTTGTCGATTTCGTGAGCAGCGGTCGCGAGCTTCCGAAAAAATCCGTGGCTGTCACCTTCGATGATGGATTCGCGGACAATCATGACGTGGTCCTGCCGATTCTGACCCGTTACTCGGTGCCCGCGGCGTTCTATCTGCTGGTCGACGCCGTCGAAACCGGAGATCCGCCCTGGTACTGCAGCGTCCGGCATGCTTTCGGGACGACGAAGCGGCGCGAGTGGACGGACTCCGAGTCCGGACTCTCCTACGGCATTGAGGATGGATCCGGCCGCGAGTCTGCCTTGGGCGCGGCATTCGGCATCGGCGCGCGCAAGACGGGAGCCAGGCAGGAACAATGGGTCCGCGAGTTGGAAGCGTCGCTGGATGTTGAGCCACTCCGGCCGGCATCGCGATTCATGATGACCTGGGATCAGGCGCGCGCATTGAAGCGCGCCGGCCACACCATCGGAGCGCATACGCTGTCGCATCCCAATGTCGCCCATGTGAGCGCCGCCGAAGCGCGGTCGGAAATCGAGGGATCCAAAGCAGCGATCGAGAGGGCGCTCGGCGAGCCCGTA
>JASHQD010000454.1 GCA_030037755.1 Terriglobia bacterium | reverse complement strand
AGGTCGGGGTAGGTGTCACCGTTCAGGTCGCCGGCGGCGACTCCCTGGGGATTCGTGCCTACCGTGTAATTTGCGGGCGTCTGGAAACTCCCAGTGCCCTGTCCGAGGAGAACCACCACCGCGCTATCGGTGTTGCTGACCGTCGCTACGTCGAGGTTGCCGTCCTGGTTGAAGTCGGCAGTAGCCACCGAAATGGGCCCGGAGTCCACGATGGTCGAGGTCAGGCTGTTAAAAGTGCAGCCCGAATCCCCGTTACCGAGCAGAATGCTGACGTTGTTATCGGCCGCATTCACCATGGCCAAATCGAGCTTGCCGTCGCCGTTGAAATCGGCCGAGATAATGGCATCCGGATTCGGGCTGGAGATGCCGGACGCGTAGTTCTGACCCTCTGTAAAGGCGCCGCTGCCGCTCGAGTCGCCAATGAAGATGCTTACGATGTTGTCTGCCACGATGTTGGAAGCGGTCGTGGTATAGGCAATATCGGGATAACCGTCTCCGTTGAAGTCGCCGGCCACCAGCCGCTGCGGCACTTTGGTGGTCGTCAGGGTCTCCTGGCTGTTATAGGTGCCGTTGCCCTTTCCAAGCATGATGACGATGGCCGGCTCACCGCCGTCCACCACCCCCAGATCCGGGTTGCCATCCTGATTGAAGTCGCTGACGATCACCTGAAGCGGTTTCTCCCCGCATTTGTACTGCACCGCTGCCTGCAGGGTCCCGTCGCCGTTGCCGAGCAAAATGGACACGTCATTCGCCCCGCCGTCGGCAGTGACCACATCGAGATTGCCGTCCTTGTTGAAATCGCCGACCGCGACGCTCTCCGGACTGGTGTTGGGACCGGTCGAGTAGGTGGTTCCCGTCCCGAAGGTCCCGTTGCCATTGCCGAGAAAGATCGAAACCGTGTCGTCGTCGTAGTTGGACACGACGAGGTCGGTATTGCCGTCATTGTTGAAGTCGCCCGAGGCAATGGAGTCGGGATCGTTGCCCGTTGCGAGCGTTCCGGACGACGTAAACGTGCCGTCGCCCGCCCCCGTCAGGAGTGAAACGGAGTTGCCGCTCGAGGAAACCACAGCGAGGTCGATCTTGCCGTCGTTGTTGAAGTCGGCGGCCACCACGGCGTCGGGATTGTTTCCGACTGCATAGTCGACGTGGGTGGCGAAAGTGCCGTTGCTTTGGCCGAGAAGGATGGAAACTGTGGCCGCGCCGTGATTCACAACCGCAAGATCGGGAATGCCGTCGCCATTAAAGTCCGCGGAAGTCAACGCTTCGGGCGACGTGCCGGTCGTGAAACCGGCTTCATTGAACAGGTAATCTTGGGCTGAGGCATCGGGTACAGCCAAAGCAAATATCGCGAGCACAAATGCGGCGAGTGCGGGAAGATAGCGATTGCCGTTCACTAGAATGATTCCTCCAGAATTTCGGTCCCTCGCGCGGACACCACACCAACCCGTGGCGGCCTGAGCGTTGTCCGGGCCAAATCCATCCAGACTTGCGGTATGACTGGGTAGGGCCCCCTAAGTATGAAAGCTTGAATTCTATAGGTTTGATGACGACTGAGTCAAGCCGCAGAGTCCTTGAACGGCAGGATTAACGAGGGAAACCGAGGTAATACCAAGTGCTGAAACCGGAGCAATTTGGGGCCGATCTCTGTGATTGACACCAGTATACCGACCGAGCGTCACCTTGTTTTTCCGCGCTGCCTCTGCTAGATTTACCCCTGACCCTTCGGAGGAGAATAGCAATATGCCGGTTTCACAAGTCCTGCTGGAGATACTCGTCTGTCCAGTCTGCAAAGTGTCGGTGACGCCGACGGCGGACCAGCTTGGTCTCAAATGTCCCCAATGCCACCGCGTTTATCCCGTCAAAGACGACATTCCCGTGATGCTCGTCGACGAAGCCAGAATTGAATCCGCGCAGGGCACGTAGCGATGCGCCCCCGGGCATACCAGTCTCACTCTTGAACGACGCACGGCTGCGCCTGGCCAAGCAACTCCTGGATAGCCGCCTCGACCGTTTCCGTATCGATGCTCTTCATGCAGATGTTGTCCTGGCAGGCTTTCATCAGCGGCGTACCGTAACAGGGCGCGCACGGAACTGGCTCTCGCAGGATGACAACCGGGCCGCCGGACGGCATCGGACGCGTCTGCTTGACGATGGCAGGGCCCAGGAGCACGATCAGCGGTGTGCCGAGCGCCGCCGCCAAGTGCGCAGGGCCCGAGTCAATGCTCACAAACAGGTCCATGCGCCGGATCAGGGCCGCCAGTTCCACGAGCGACAGATCGCCCGCCAGATTCACAGACGGCACACCCGCCTCGCGCGCGATGAATTCGGTCAATGGGCGGTCTACCGCAGCGCCCGTCAGGACCACGTGAGCCTTGCCGGTATGAACGAGAGAGCGCGCGACGCGGGCAAAGCGATCCGGAGGCCAGCTTTTCAGACGCGTCTCAACCAGCGGCTGCTTGCGCCCTCCCCAGCCGGCGTGAATGCCGACCACGCGCGCGTTTGGCCGGACGCCGGCGAGATTCAAGCGTTCGCGCACGCGATCGTCGAACTCCGGCGGGTAATGCATCTCCATCTGCAGACCGTCGGGACGCACGCCTAGCGACTCCGCCGCCCGCAGATTATTCTCGATCGCATGCTTGTTCGGATCGAAGATGGCGACTTGGGCGCCTTGAACGCCGGGCAGAGCGCCGTAGGAGATCACCCGCGCGGCCCCGGAACGGGAAGCCAACTCCGTGAAGCTTGGATGACTCTCGAGCATGATCATCGCGTCGAGGCGCAGCTCTTTCAAACGGCGCACAATCCGAGCTTTCTCCAGGCTGAGCCATGCGGGAAGGTGTCTCGAGGCAAGGGGAATGACCTCATCGACGTGCGGGTTGTGACGGAAGATGTCGCAGGCTCCGCGGGCGCACAGGAATACGAGATGAGCCTCGGGAAAACAGCGGCGGATGGCGCGCGCCAGCGGCGTGGTCATGAGCGTATCGCCGATAGCTCCGGCGCGCGCGACGGCGACACGTGGCCTGCGCTTTTCAAATATCAAATCGTTGCCGGACCGCTCACTCGACATCAGCGCGCGGTCGGAATCTGCAGTTGACGAGTGCTCATCCACTTTCATCTACGGTAGGATGGCTGTGAGGACGTGTCAATATCGGTTCGTGGTTGCCGGTCGTCGGTTGCCGGTTCGCAACCGAGGATTGATGACGGGGACACTGAGAAGGGTCATCGGAACCAACAACCGGCAGCCGGCTACCGGGAACCGATAACCGGCAAGCGACTACCGGCTACCGACGAGGATGAAGAAACCCGGCTCGAATCTCGAAGACATCGCCCGCCGATTCCGCGGGCTCAGGGTTGGCATTCTTGGCGACCTGATGCTCGACGAGTTGCTGCGCGGCGAAGCCACGCGCATCTCGCCGGAAGCGCCCGTGCCTGTGGTACTGATGCGCGATCCGGGCCGTCGCGAGATCTTTCCGGGCGGCGCAGGCAACGTGGCCGCCAACGTGGCAGCGCTCGGAGGCAAGGCGGCGGTGTTCGGAGCCATTGGCGATGACGAAGCCGGCCGCAGGCTCAAAACGCTGCTGGCGGATCGCGAAATTGACGCGACGGGCCTGGTTTCGGAGCCCGGACGGATCACGCCGCACAAGACGCGGATCGCCGCCCATCAGCACCAGCTCGTCCGGCTTGACGTGGAGCAGCCGCGACCCGTCACGGCCCAGTCAGAGCGCTTGCTGGCTCGCCGGTTCGCGCGCCGCGTCGCAGAACTCGATGCGCTGATCATCTCCGATTACCTGAAAGGCTCGGTGACCACCGATCTTGCCAGCCAGATCTCGGCGGCGGCGCGGCGGCGCGGCATTCCCGTTCTGGTCGATCCCAAGCCGGAGCATCCCGAGGTGTGCGAGGGCGCGACCGTGGCCACGCCGAACCTGCACGAAGCCGAGTCGATGGCAAGGACGCCGCTTCGCGATCCCGAGGGGCGTCAGGCGGCGGCGCCCTCTTTGCGTGCGACGCTGGGTTGCTCGGCGCTGCTGATCACCCGGGGTGGCGATGGCATGACCTTGGTCGAATCCGACGGCGGGGTGCGCGAGATCCCGAGTCATCCGCGGCCCGTCTACGACGTGACAGGCGCCGGCGACACAGTGATCGCGGTCATGGCCCTCGCACTCGCAGCCGGGGCTTCCCTCACGGACGCCGCCAGCCTCGCCAACACCGCCGGAGGATGCGTGGTCCTCAAGTTTGGCACGGCCGTCATCGAGCTTCAGGAGCTACTCTCGGCGCTGCAGCCGCACCGTTAAGCATCGCCGGCCTGAAGGTCCGGTTGCGGACCGTCCGTGCCGCTGAATCGTCCAGACGGATTCACCTCGGCCACGTAGTGGGCCCTCCCAGCACCTTGGCGCTAGACAAGAGTGGCCTGCCCTATCGCAGACTCACACGAAGTCCCGGCCGATCAGGCGCTCGATGCGCTTCGGAATCGGCGGGTGCGTGGAGAAGAGGCCCGAGAAGACCTGGCCTGTGGTCAGCGGCTGCGCGCAGTAGATATGCGCCATCGACGGCGAGACTTGCATCGGAAGCCGCTTCGAGTATTTGTCAATCTTGTCGAGCGCGCGCGCGAGACCCATCGGATTCCCGGTGATCTCAGCGCCGGTATGATCGGCCTCGTATTCGCGCGAGCGCGAAATGGCAAGCTGGATCAGGGTGGCGGCCAGTGGCGCCAGAATCAACATAGCGAGCATGGAGAAAATCCCACCGCCGCGATCGCGGTCGCGTCCGCCGAAGCCGGTGAACAGCTCGCCCCAGTAGATCATGCGCGCGAGCAACGTGATGGCGCCGGCCACTGTCGCCACCACGGCGCTGATCAGGATGTCTCGGTTCCGCACGTGCCCGAGCTCATGCGCCAGCACTCCTTCGATTTCCTCGTCGTCGCAGAGTTCGAGAATGCCGCGCGTCACGGCCACGGAAGCATGATTTGGATTGCGGCCGGTGGCGAAGGCGTTCGGCGAGTCGGTCGGAATCCAGTAAATCTTGGGCACGGGAACGTTGGCCTTCGCGGCCAGACGCTCCACGATCTGGTAAATGCGCGGATTTTCCTCGCGCGAGATCGGCTGCGCGCCGCTGGTTTTGAGCGCGATCTTATCGGAAAAGAAATAGCTGCCAAGGTTCATCACCGCAGCAATCACGAGCGCGAATTCCATCCCGCTCTGCCCGCGCCAGGTCTCACCGATGACCAGGAGCAGTCCCGTCAGCGCAGCCAGCAGGACGGTCGTCTTAAGATTGTTCAGCATGAAATCTCAACCCCCAGAATCAACTCCACCAGATTAGATGCGGCATTTTCGCCGTCGTTTTGAGGCCATGGCGCGGGCGCCGAGAGTAGATATGTAGAACTCGTCATCCGCCGGAACCTGCCAGAGCCTTGACCCGCGCCATTCAATCGGATGTGTAATCAGCATGGTACCACGCTCTCTTGTGGCGTCCTTTGGAGCGCGGCAGCCCTGCCCGCTCCGAGTTGCGGAACCGGATAGCGGCTGCGCAGGCAGCCCGCCCTCCAAATGGCATCAGCACCTGGATTTGTGTTTGCTTTCTCTCCTGCCGCGGTCTATGATTCGCTGGTATAGGAGCTCGTGAGCTCCGGCTCCTCTTGACCTGCAATGACATAACACAGGGCCGCCGCCCAGGGAAGGTGCTCATGAACGACGAAACCGCGCCCCAAATGACCGGTGATTATGAAATTCTCGGCGTGCTGGGCGCCGGCGGTATGGGCAAGGTGTATAAGGTCCGCAACGTGATCTCAGACCGTGTCGAGGCCATGAAAGTCCTGCTGCCTGACCTCGCAGGACAGAAGGATCTGGCCGATCGCTTTCTGCGCGAGATCAAGCTTCTCGCAAGCCTCAGCCATCCGAACATCGCCGCCTTGCGCACAGCCTTCACCTCAGGGAATCAGCTGGTGATGATCATGGAGTTTGTCGAGGGCAAAACACTGGCGGCGCAGTTGCAGAAGGGACCGATTCCGGTGCCCGCGGCAGTCGATTATATCGATCAGGCGCTGGCAGCGCTGAGTTACGCGCACGAGCAGCAGATCATCCATCGCGATATCAAGCCTGCGAACATGATGGTAACGCCGCAAGGCGTCCTGAAGCTGATGGATTTCGGCATTGCCAAATCGGCCGGCGACCGGGGCCTGACAATGACCGGAACCACGCTGGGCTCTCTCTATTACATGTCGCCGGAGCAGATCAAGGGTGGGACCGTCGATGAACGGTCGGACCTCTATGCCGTGGCGGTATCGCTCTACGAGATGGTGACGGGACGCCGCCCATTCCAAGCCGACAGCAATTATTCGATCATGGCGGCCCACCTGGAACAAGCGCCCAAGCCGCCCCTCGAGCTGCAACCTGACATGCCGGTTGCCCTGAACCAACTTATCCTGATGGGTCTGGCCAAGGAGCCCGGCCAGCGCTTCCAGTCGGCCAATGCGTTCCGCAACGCCCTCAAGGCGGTCCGCGACGCGTTAGCCAAGCCGGCCGGCAGCGCCGCAGTCCCGGCGCAGCAGACAGCAGCATTCGGCGCCACAGCGCTTGTTGCCGGAAAGCCTTCGGAGGCGGCGCCTGCGATCGCCGCAGGGCCCGTGTCGCCGCCGGCGGCCTCGTCCGACGCTGCAACGGTTCCCTATCCCACCAGTGTCACCGGCGAATCACAAGGCCAGCCGCAGGCGCAGACTGGCCCGTCATCGTCCGGGCCCGGGGCATCCGGACTGGCAGCATCCGCGCCATTGGCGCCGCAAACCCCGGCCGAGGCAAAATCCAGAAGCTATCGAGGACTCTACATGACACTGGGAGCGTTGATCGTGATTATCGTGCTGGCGCTGGGCGGGCTATACATTCCGCGCTTCGCCAAAACCAGAGCTTCGCAGGCGGTGCAGCAACAATCTGGATCGGCAGCAGCGGGAACAAGCGCGCCCGTCGGCGCTCCAGCCCAGGCTACACCGCAGCAGCCCCCACAACCTACCGGTTCCGGCTCGGCGGCCGCAGACACCGCGCAGCCGGTAGCAAACGCCGGCGGGAACTCCGGACAGACTTCAAATGCGCCCCCGGCAGGGGGCACCGCATCGAGCACAAATCCTGCTGCATCTGGAGGCGGCGCATCGCAAGGCAAAGGCACAGCCACAAACGGTAGCGATCAAGCCAACGGAGCCTCTGCTGCTCCGTCCAATCCACAGCCGTCAGGCGCCCCGCAGTCAAGCCAGAGCCAGGCAGGTTCCCAAGGGTCGGGCGGCGGGACGGCGCCTCAACCCCAGGCGGCCCCGGCAGGCCAGCAGGCGAACTCAGCTACCCTGGACGACCTGGAACAACAGTTGGACGCTCTTTCGGGCCGGGCAGGATCTGTCAAGGACAGTATCGATAAGATTCGGCAGGAGCAGAGCGCACAGGGCGTCAATCTGCGCAGCGACATTGCCGCTGCTGAGGAGCAGATGGAAACTTACATGGGAAAGGCCCAGGCAGCGCTTCAGAGTCAGGACGCTGCCCGGACCAAACGCTACATGGATCTCGCCGAAGTCCAGGTGGAGAAACTGGAGAAGTTTTTGGGCCGCTGATCAATTCAAGGAGAGGACGTTCGCGTCTGACCTGTGCCGGATTTCGCGGCGGACCTTTACCGCGCGGCATCGGCGGCTTCGCAATGCATTCTTCACTGCAGCGAGCGGTATAGCTTTGTCGGGATGTTGCGGACCGTGAGGTTGGGCATTGAAGCTCCGCGACATCACGGTGATATCTCGGTTACCGCGCCGCCTTCGCTGCTTCGCGCTCGAACTTCATCTCGTTCTTGCGCAGATCCGCATCGACAACCACGTGATCGCCCGAGGTAATGTCGCCATCGAGCAGCTTCATGGCCAGCGGATCCTGGATCAGCCGCTGGATGGCGCGCTTCAGCGGACGCGCGCCGAATTGCGGATCGTAGCCTTCGCGGAACAGCAATTCGTGCGCCTTGTCCGTCAGATCCAGCTCGACTTTGCGCTCTGCAAGCAGCCGCCGCAAATGCGCAAGCTGCAGGTCGATGATCTTTTCGATCTCCGCCTTGCCGAGCGGATTGAAGATCACGATCTCGTCGATGCGGTTGATGAACTCCGGCCGGAACTGCTCGAGCAGGATGCGCTGGATCTGCCGGCGCAAGTCTTCGGAGATTCCGCGGCGCTCGTCCGAGCGCTTGTCGTCGCCTCCCATGGCCGCATGGATCTCATGACTCGCAATGTTCGAGGTCATGATGATGACCGTGTTACGGAAATCCACGGTGCGCCCCTGGCCGTCGGTCAGGCGGCCCTCGTCAAGAATCTGCAGGAAGATGTTGAAGACGTCGGCATGCGCCTTCTCGATTTCGTCAAAGAGCAGCACGGAATACGGCCGGCGCCGGACAGGCTCCGTTAACTGGCCGCCCTCCTCGTATCCGACATAGCCGGGCGGCGCGCCGATCAGCCGAGCCACCGAGTGCTTCTCCATGTATTCCGACATGTCGATGCGCAGCATGGCGCGCTCGTCGTCGAACAGGAATTCGGCGAGGGCGCGCGCCAGTTCGGTTTTGCCGACACCTGTGGGTCCGAGGAACAGGAACGAGCCGATGGGACGGTTGGGATCGGAGAGCCCGGCACGGCTGCGGCGCACCGCGTTGGCCACATGCTTTAAGGCGTCTTCCTGGCCCACAACGCGGATCCGCAGCCGATCTTCCATCGAGACCAGCTTCTGTACTTCGCCTTCAAGCATCTTGGAGACCGGAATGCCGGTCCACTTCGAGACCACCCGCGCCACATCCTCTTCGTCCACTTCCTCCTTGAGCATGCGGCTCGTCTGCTGCTTCTTTTCGAGCTCCGCGTTGGCGGCGGCAAGCTGCTTCTCGAGCGCCACCAGCTTGCCGTAGCGGATTTCGGCCGCCTTGTTGAGGTCGCCTTCGCGCGTGGCAAGCTGCTCGTCAGTCTTCGCCTGCTCGATCTGGCTCTTGAGGTCGCGGATGCGCGTAATGGCATCCTTTTCCGCCTGCCATCGTAGCTTGAGCGCGCTCGATTTCTCCTGCAGCTCGCTGAGCTCGTGCTCGATCGCCTTGAGGCGCTCTACGGATGCGGGATCGTCTTCCTTACGCAGCGCCTGTTTTTCGATTTCGAGTTGCGTGATCCGCCGCCCGATCTGGTCGATCTCCGATGGCATCGAGTCAATCTCGATGCGCAGGCTGGACGCCGCTTCGTCGATCAGGTCGATGGCCTTGTCGGGCAGGAAACGATCAGCAATGTAGCGATGCGAAAGCACGGCCGCCGCCACGATGGCGGAATCCTTGATGCGCACGCCGTGATGGACTTCGTAGCGCTCCTTCAACCCGCGCAGGATCGCGATCGTATCCTCGACGGTCGGTTCGCCGACGTAGACCGGCTGGAATCGGCGCTCGAGCGCCGCGTCTTTCTCGATGTACTTCTTGAATTCGTTGAGCGTGGTGGCGCCGATGCAGCGCAACTCGCCGCGGGCGAGCGCCGGCTTCAGCATGTTGGACGCGTCGACCGCCCCCTCGGCCGCTCCCGCGCCGACCAGCGTATGCAGTTCGTCGATGAACAGAATGATCTGGCCGCTCGACTCTTCGATTTCCTTGAGCACGGCCTTCAGGCGATCTTCAAACTCGCCGCGGTATTTCGATCCCGCGATTAACGCGCCGAGATCGAGCGCCACCAGGCGCTTCGAGCGCAGCGACTCGGGAACGTCGCCCGCCACGATCCGCTGGGCGATGCCTTCCACGATGGCGGTCTTGCCGACGCCCGGCTCGCCGATCAGCACGGGATTGTTCTTGGTGCGGCGCGAAAGCACCTGGATCACGCGGCGGACCTCGTCGTCGCGTCCAATCACCGGGTCGAGTTTGCCGCGGCGCGCGAGTTCGGTAAGATCGCGCGCATAGCGCTCCAGCGCCTGGTACTTCGCCTCCGGATTCTGGTCGGTCACACGCTGTGTTCCGCGAACGGCCACCAGAGCCTTCAGGATGGCGTCGTGAGTGATTCCGAGCCTGGCCAGAATACGTCCAGCGGGCTCATTCTTCTTGTGTGCGAGCGCGAGCAGCAGATGTTCGGTCGACACGAATTCGTCTTTGAACTGGTCCTGCTCCTTCGCAGCCTGGTCGAAGATTTCCTTGAGTGCGGGCGAGAGATAATGCTCGGCGGCGCCGCCCACTTTGGGCAGCTTCTCGATCTCGCTCTCGGCCTGCGCCGCCAAGGTGTTCGGCGCCACTCCCAGCCGGGAGAGAATCGCTGGCACGATTCCTTCGGGCTGCTCGGTAAGCGCCAGCAGAAGGTGGACGGGCTCCAGTTGCTGATTGCCGAACCGGCCGGCAACGTCCTGCGTCCCCTGGAGCGCTTCTTGGGCCTTGACGGTGAATTTGTCGAAACGTGTCGCCATGGTATTAAACCTTGATCCTCAGCATAGGGATTCAAATTCCCAAAGTCCAAACAAAAAAGAAGCGCCGCTACAGCGGGCTGCACAACGACGCAAAAAGAAAGAGCCGCACCCGGCTTGTCGAAGCGCGGCATGCGGCTCACCACGAAACCCGGGCGGATACCGCGATTTCCGACGGCACCCGCCAAAACCAACACTCGAACTGTCGATGCCGCTCGTAGCGGCGACGACTTACTTCGTGCTGCCGGCGGCGGCCTGCGCTTTGCCCTCGGAGCCCGCAACCTGAATCTTGATGCTCTTGGGTTTGGCTTCCTCGCGCTTGGCCAACGTCAGAGTGAGGACGCCGTCCTTGTACTCGGCGTTCACGTTCTCACTGTTGATCGTGGGCGGCAGGTTAAAAGACCGCACGAACGAGCCGTAGCTGCGCTCGACGCGGCGGTAATTGCCCTCTTTGACATCCTTTTCGAGCTTGCGCTCGCCGGTGATCGTCAGCAACCCGTTTTCGATCCGGACGTCAACGTCCTTGGGATCGACTCCGGGCAGCTCAGCCTTGATCACCAGGTTGTTCCCGGTCTCGTAGATGTCCACGGCCGGGGCCCAGGAGCTCTTCTCCAACTCGCGGCTCTCAGGACCAAAAACCTGACTGAAGGTCTGATTGAAGAGCTGATTGAAACGATCCTGCGTGCTCAGTAGCTCGCGGAAAGGTTCCCAACGTACAATCGCCATTTTCTTGTCTCCTTGATCTGCTCTGGATTCATCGAAACTTCATCGACCACTCCAATAGATGCTCACCCCTGGACATTAGTTACACGCTATAAGAAAATATTAGCGTCTTTCTATCATATTTGTGGACTATTTTTCAAGTCTTTAATAATCATACACTTGAACCATTCTGTCGGTGAGGATGGCCGCTATTCTGCCGTCGCGAAGTATCCGGGTTTGTAGCGCACATGGACGTCCCGGCGTTGCTGCGCCAGGTCGACCCGGATGGTTCGATAGGTCCCGTCGAGGACGGAATTGGTGGGGGTATAACCGATGAAGTATTGGTCGTTAAGTTCGCGACCGATCGACTCAACCGAGTCTGAGAGGTGCGCCAGGCGCTCGGCCGTATAGATGCCGGTCTTCGCGCCCAAACCTTCCTGCTGCGAGGTGCAGCCGACGCTGCCATGCGACAGGTACCCGCTGCCGATATCGGCCCCCTCGGGATCGGACTGGGGGAAGAAGTACGCGCCGCCCGTCAGTTGCGCCAGGCGTTTCAGCACGTCATTGGAGTCCTGGGTAAAACCGTAGGGCGAGTTGACGATGGTGTAGATCACCGTCTCGGCGCGATGGGCCATGGAGACGACTTCGTCGAACGTGTGCGTGCTGCCCACGTCGAGGCCGTCGCTGAGGACCACCAGGACCCGCCGGGTCGATTCCGGATCGCCGGAGGTAAGCAGCTTGTCGCGGCAGGCGGTGTAGATTGCGTCGTACAGGGCCTTGCCGCCACCGGCTTTCAGGTCGCGGATCTTGTCGTTGAGGTCGTCGGGGTCGCTCGAGAAATCGTGCACAATAGAACTGGAGGCGTCGAAAGTCTCGATGAAGATCTGGTTTCGCGTGCTGCGGCCCCTCAGCATGTCGTAGACGAACTCGCTCGCCGCATCTTTTTCAAAACTCAGAAGCGGGCGCGCGCTGTTGCTGGTATCCAAGATGAATCCGATTCGCAATGGCGGCGCAGGCTCCTGAACGAAATACTTGATGGGCTGCGGCTTTCCGTCCTCAAACACGCGAAAATCGCTCTGGGTGAGATCGATCACCGGCTCGCCGCGCTTATCGAGCACCGTCACGGGCACGTTGACGACCTGCACGCGAACCCTGATGTTGCCGCCGGGACTCACCTGCGTTCCCTGTCCCTCGGACGAGCTCGCGGCCGCCGTGTTCACAGCCGTGGAAGGCCCCGGAGCGCTTGACGTCGCAGATTGGGCCGCCTGCCCGAAGACGCCACGCGGAAGTATGACGAAACTTAGAAGGATGCAAACCGCCGCCATCGCCGGAATTAAGATCGCGCTCGTGGCGGCCTTTCCCGCATCGGACTTCGGAGAGCGGCCTTGCTCGTACATCGTTCACCTCAACGGTTATGTTAGCGCAAACGGGCCTGGAGAGCACAGCAGGCGATTGTTAGGATGCGCCCGGCGACAAGTCGGGATTTCCCGCTTGGGGTCAAGGTGACGGTCGACAGTTAAGCGCTGACCTGAGGGAAAGTAACGGCCGCTCAATCGTCTTCGACTGTCAACTGCTGTCAACTGCTGTCAACTGCCAACACTGTCGACCGTTGACTTTGACGATCCCCCGCCACTGCCAAGTCAATTTGCTCACTTGACAGGTGTGATACGATCACTCTCGAACGACCCATGCCCGGCACACGCAAACACTTTCTCATTATTTCTGCTGTACTGGTGGTATTGGCGATCGGTATCTTCGCTCGCCGCAGCCGTACCGCATCCAAACCCGGCCAGACCGCGCAGTCACCCGCGCAAGGAGCGTCGAACACGCCTGCAGCCAGCAACCCAGCGCCGCCGGCCGCGAGCGCACAATCCGCGAATTCCGTTGCGACTCCAGAAGGCACGAAGATCGTCCCGGTCGTTGCCAAGCGCGGGGACAGTGTGACCTCGCTTGCCTGGCACTACCTGCCCGAAAGCGTCTACATGCGGGAGAGCGAGATCGAGAACGCGATCCGCGAGGCGAACGGGCTCAAGGGCAACGCGATCAAGCCCGGGCAGCAGGTCCTGATCCCCGGCATCCCCATCGAGCCGATTCACGACAAGCCGGTGCTGGTTCCGAAAAACTTCGAGGCGCGCGGCATTTACCTCACGGGCTACACCGCGGGCAGCGCGCGCGGGCTCGATCTGGTGAAGCAGTGGACGGCGGCGGGCGGCAACACGGTTGTCTTTGACATCAAGGACTTCGACGGCGAGTTGCACGTGCCGTTCGACCACAAGTACGCGCCGCATCCCGACCTGACGATCCGCAACCTGGCGAAGTACATCCATTATCTCCATTCGCTCGACGTGCACGCGATCGCGCGCGTCGCGCTCTTCCGCGACGCTCACCTGGCGCAGACATATTCCGAGCTCGCCGTGCATTCCCGGCGCACGGGCAAGCCCTGGCTTGAGAACGGGAAGCTCGCCTGGACCGACCCGTCGAATCCCGAAGTTCAGCAGTACGATCTGGACCTGGCGCGCATGGCCGTCGAGGCGGGCGCGGACGAGATCCAGTTCGACTATGTCCGCTTCCCGGCGGAGGGTGATCAGGCCGACTGCCAGTTCGAGTTCCAGAAGGAGCATCCCGACTGGCCCCGCAGCAAGATCATCACGGACTTTGTGGCTCGCGCCTACGAGGATCTGCACCCGCGTGGCGTACTGCTGTCCATTGACGTGTTCGGGGTGATGGCGTGGGCGCGGCCGGTCGACCTCAATCACACCGGGCAGAACATCGCCGAGCTTGCGCACCACGTGGACATCCTCTCGCCCATGATCTATCCCTCGCACTTCTTCGGCATGGACGGATACGCCTTGCCGGGCGATGCGCCGGAGCACTTCATCTCCGAATCCATGAAGCGCTTCGACGCCACGACGGAAGGCAGTGGGGTCGTTATTCGTCCCTGGCTGCAGGCGTTCGCGTGGCGGACCAAGAGCTATTCCACGGACTACATCCTCACCCAGGTCAGCGTGGCCAGGAACGACGGCGGCACCGGATTCCTCTTCTGGAACGCCCGCAATGAGTATCCGAGGCCGTTCGACGGCATGGCGCTCATGCGCGCGGCCGGCGCGCGCTACTTCCGCGGCGACGAGGTCGATAAGCCAGTCCCGCCGATGGTCGCCATTACCGCGGGCAGTTCGCCCAGCGCCGGCGGCACCGGCGCTCCCCCTGCCCAGTCCGACGCACCAGGGAAGTCGGCCGCGCATCCCTAACCCCACAAGTCGACAGTTGACAGTTGACAGTCGACAGTCAACAGGAGAATTGTGCTGTCGATCCAGGTCAGTGGCGTCGCCCCGAAGGGGTTAGGTCGTGAATAGCCGTGGGTGCAGCCCACGGACACAGTGCGGACAAAGATGGGTTAGTCAACCCCGTTAGGGGTTGGACTCGACCCGGCAGAAGGTCCGCACGCTTCCGCCTGCGCGAACCGCGGCGTCGCTCTTCGGGTAACAGACGGCGTGCATCGGATCGTTGAACCAATGAGTGCGAAGGCTCAAAAGTCAGTCCATCGGACCCGCCCCGGCGGGAGGCGAGCCCGTCTCTCGATAATGCTAATCTGAGATTCTGCAGCGCCTTGGTGGCGGATGCAATCCGATGCGTGACCCAGTAAAGACCGCAGCGCCACAGCCCAGCCGTCGCAGCTTTCTGCGATGCGCGACCGGACTGTGCTTTGTCGTTCCCCTTTTCAGGAACGGCCTTCTCGGCCAGCCCGCGATCACATCAGCCGATGCCGCTGCTCCGTGGTTCGCTGACGTCGCCCGTCGTTCGGGCCTGGCGGCCTTCCATGACACTTGTGGAACGCCCGCCAAGGATTATCTGGTTGAAACCGTCGGCAGCGGGGTGGCGCTGTTCGATTACAACAACGACGGGCTGCTCGACGTGTTCATGGTGAACGGCTCGACGCTGCAGATCCTGAAAGATCCGAGTCTGCCTCCGACTTCCGGCCGGCTCTTTCGCAACAATGGCGACGGCACCTTCACGGATGTTACCAAGGCGTCCGGACTCGTCAACCAGGGTTGGGGAATGGGCGTGGCGGTCGGCGATTACGATAACGACGGGCATCGCGACGTCTTCATCACCAACTACGGCCAGAACCGGCTGTTTCATAACAACGGCAACGGCACGTTCACCGACGTCACGCTCGAGGCGGGTCTCGCGGGCGGCAACTGGAGCACGGGATGCGGCTGGGGCGACTACGATCGCGACGGCCGCCTCGATCTTTACGTCTCGCGCTACGTGGATTTCAATCCCACCAACATCCCTCCGCCCGGCACTTACAATTACTGCCTTTACCAGGGCGTACCGGTGGCATGCGGACCGCGCGGCCTGCCCGGTCTGGCCGATCTCCTTTATCACAACGAAGGCAACGGCAAATTTCGGGAAGTCTCAGCCGAAGCCGGGGTCCGCGACACCGACAAGGCCTACGGGTTCACCGTGGTCTGGTGCGATTTCGATAACGACGGCTGGCCGGACGCGTTCGTGGCCAACGATTCCATGCCGAACTATCTCTGGCACAATAAGCACAATGGCACTTTTGAGGAAATCGGCATGGAAGCGGGTTGCGCGGTGAGCGGCGATGGCCGGCCACAGTCGTCGATGGGTGTCGCGGTCGGTGACTACGACAACGACGGCTGGATGGATCTGCTGGTCACGACCTTCTCCGAAGACTACAAGACCCTCTTCCACAACGCCCGCGGGCAGTTTGACGACGTAAGCTACGCAGCTGGACTCGGAACTGCTACCTACTCCCAGCTCGGCTGGGGCGCGGGCTTCGTGGATTTCGATAACGACGGCTGGCCGGACATCTTCCTGGCGAACGGCCACATCTACCCGCAGGCGGATAAGGGCAGCAATCACTACATGCAGCACAACCAGCTCTTCCGCAACCTGCGCGACGGGCGGTTCGCGTTGCTGGGCGACGCCGAAAGCGGATTCGGCGCGGCCTGGAGCAGCCGCGGCGCGGCCTGGGGCGATTTGAGGAACGACGGCGCCATCGACGTCGTAGTCAACAATATCGATCAGGTGCCATTTGTCTATAGCCCTTTGAGACGAACCGGAAACTGGACGCGGGCCAAGCTCACTGGAACGAAGAGCAATCGCGACGCAATCGGTGCGCGCGTCCGGGTGACCACGGGCAAGCTCACGCAGACCGCCGAAGTCCGCGCGGGCGAGAGCTATCTGTCGACCTGCGATTCGCGTCTGCACTTCGGCCTCGGCGACGCGACAAACGTCGACAAGCTGGAAATCCGCTGGCCGAACGGACAGACAGAGATCCACGAGCATCTCGCGGCGAACCGCGAGCACGAATTCGTTGAGAAGTCATAAGCGATTAGGGTATGAGCAATTGCCGATTTTCGATTGTCGATTTTCGATTGCTGGTTTCCGATTGCGTGGTGTCCAGTTCCCAAGCGCTGTTACGAATCGCGGTGGTCGGTTGGCCCTCGCGGCACCCAATCGGCAATCGGCAGTCGAAAATCGGCAATGGAAAATCGCCAATCGAAAATCAGCAATCGAAAATCAGCAATCGGCAATCGGCAATTGGCAATCGGCAATTCGCCCCAGTCGCAGCCATAGTCCTTCTCGCTGCCAGCGTCCAGGCAACCCCACTCCAGGTTTCCGCGACAAGTCAAACGACCGGGATCCTGGAGCCCGCCGCGACGGTGCCGCCGGATCAGATGGTGGAAGGAATCAAGTCCGCCCGGCGAGATATCGGCGCGAAGCCGAGCGATCCTGGCGCCTATCTGAGGCTCGGCCGCGCGCTTCGCATCGCGGGCGATACCGATGGAGCAACGAAAGCTCTCGATCACGCCCTGGCGCTCGATCCGCGCCTGTCTGGCGCGTGGTACGAGAAGGGTCTTATGGCCATTGACAGCGGGACCTTGCCCGAGGCTACCGGGCTCTTCCAGAAGGCCGTCGATTGCGACCCGGGCAATGCGCCCGCGCATCTCGAACTGGCTTCGCTGCTGTTGCGGCGCGGCGATTGGACGGCGGCGGAGACGGCGTTGGAAGCTGTACTTCGAATTGACCCGTCCAATGCCGGAGCGCATCAGGGCCTGGGACTGGTCCTGAATCAGCAGGGAAACCCCAAGGCGGCCGCGGAGGAATTCCGCAAAGCGGTGGCGCTGCGCCCGTCGTTCGCCGAAGCCGAAGAGAACCTGGGCGAGACCCTGGTGCAACTCGGCGACTGGCAGGGCGCGAGCGAGGCTCTGCAGAAGGCCTCGAGTGGCAATCTCGAGGACAAGTCGATGGCTACCTACGCGCTCGCGTCCGCGCTGAAGCACCTCGGAAACACGACCGAAGCCGATGCCGAGTACGCCAAGGCGCGCGACTTGATGCGCCGCCGCGTGATCGAGGATCGCGCCAAGGGAAACAACGATCGCGGTCTGCAACTGTGGTACAGCGGCGATCTGGCGGGCGCCGAAGCTGCGCTGCGCCGCGCCATCGCCGACGATCCGGACTACGCCGAAGCGCACAATAATCTGGGCGGGGTGCTTTGGCAGCAGCAGAAGACCGCGGATGCCACGCATGAATTCGCCGAAGCCGTGCGCCTCGACCCGAAATTTGCCAAGGCTCACAACAATCTCGGCAACGCACTACTCGGCGAGGGTGATGTCGAGTCCGCGATCCGGGAATTGGGCGCCGCCGTGGCGGATCAGCCCGGCTTCGCATCCGCACACTTGAATCTGGCGATTGCGCTGATGAAGAAGGGCGAGAATCAGCAGGCCGAAACCGAAATCCAGCGTGCTCTGGACCTCAATCCCGACATGGCCGAGGCGCACCTCGAAGACGGCCTGCTGCTGGTGACGGAAGCGAATCGGCTGACGCCTGCCGCTCGCAAAGAGTTCGAAGCCGGCCTGCATCTGAATCCGGAGCTGCGGTTCGCGATTCCGGTTACGGTATATGAGGAGTTGCTGCTGGGGAACTGAGTCGGCAGTCAAAGTCGACAGCTAACAGTTGACAGTCGACAGTCAAGGTGGACGATTTTCTGGATTTTCGGAACACATCCTTCCCTCTGCGGCATTTGACTGTTGACTGTTGACTGTCGACTGTCAACTGTCAACTGTCGACTTACGTCACCATCACGCGGATTCGCTCAATTTGATTATCTGCGTACCCGTCCGTCCGGTCTGCCGGACGCTCTGATGGCTGCGAGTTGCCCTGTGCGTCGATGGCCTTGCACAAGAGTTCGACCAGTCCTCGGTCGTTCAGCTCGAGCGGCACCTGCCAGCCTCTCCATGAATACTTGCTCGTGACGGGATCGAGCTTGGCGACGCGCCAAGTCTTGCCGCCGTCGGGCGAGACTTCCACGGCCATGATCTTCTCGCCGTTCGACCATGCCAGGCCGCGCGCGTCCACGCGGCCTGTTTGCAAAACGGCTCCGACCGCGGGATAGACAAACACCGACTTCATCTGGATCATCGGCAGCGGCGAGGTCTCGACGCCGTTGGCGCCCTGTCGCTGGGCGAGATAATCGTTCGTCGTCGGCTTCAATGGCGTGTCCGAGACGGTGATCCGCTCCACCCACTTCACCGAGTCCATGCCGTAGTAGCCGGGGAAAACCACGCGCCAGGGTCCGCCGTGGTCGGGCAGCAGCGGCTGATCGTTCATGCGTGTGACCAGCAGCGCATCCTGAAGCGCGCGGCTGCGAGGGACCGAGCGCACGAATCCGTCGAGTCCTTCAAGGTGAAGGTAGGCCGCGTTGGCGCGTGTTCCCGCGAGCTTCAAGACGTCCTCGAGCGGCCACCCTTCCCAGAGCGCATTGCTCGCCAATTGGTACGGACCTGTGCCGTTGCCCGCGCACTCCAATACCGCCGCCAGACGCTGGACCGGCAGCCGCGCGAGATCGGGCATCGTCAACGTCAGCGGCTTCTGGACTTCGCCCTCGATGTGCAGCGCCAGGCTCGCTAAATCTTTGGGAACGGGATTGTGATTGCGGACGTAGAACTCATCGATGGGCGTGAATTCGCCCTGCAGTGACTCGAGATTGTACTGCCGGATAAGCGGATTCTGTGAGGCAACGGCCGAATCGGCATAGAGACGGCGCGACGCTATGAGCGCGCCACCGACCAGAGCGATGAATTCCCTTCGCCGCATGAAAACCGATTCTAAACCGAGGCGGCGCCACGTCCAAGCGACTTGTGATCGGGAGACGTGATTCGAGTCACATCGGCTTCCGGCGGCAGCGGCACAGAATCTAACCTGTGCGCGCGAGGATGCGTCTAAGAAGCCATCGAGGTGAGCGATGCACAACCTGATGCAAGACATCCGCTACGCTCTTCGTGTGCTGCGCAATTATCCCAGCTTTGCCGCCGTCGCCGTGCTGACGCTGGCGCTCGGTATTGGCGCCAACTGCGCGATCTTCAGCCTGGTTGACGCCGTGCTCCTGCGTCCGCTGCCCTACCCGCAGCCCGAGCAGCTTGTCGGCCTCGGGCAGTGGAGAAACCAGAAGGGCGAAGGTTACGTCCAGACCGGCGTTTCGGCGCCCAACATCGTCGATATCCAGAAGAGCGGCATTTTCCAGCAAGTCGTCTTCTATCGCTGGTCGCCATTCAACATCACCGGCGGAGACCGGCCGGAGAGCATCCGGGGGATCAAAGGCTCGGCCGATCTCCTGCCTATGTTCGGAATTCAGCCCTTGATGGGCCGCTTCTACTCGGCCGCGGAGACTGAAGAGGGGCACGACGCGGTCGCGGTGATCGGACATCGCCTCTGGGCGACGCGTTACGCTTCCGACCCGGCAATTCTCGGCAAGACAATTGACCTGAACGAGCGGCGCTACACCATCGTGGGCGTGATGCCCGCAAGCTTTCGGTTCACCTGGGACCAAGAGATCGATGTCTTTGTGCCGCTGGCGCTCAAGCCTGAGGAGCGCAGTGAGTCTGGGCGCAGCACCACCCGCGATCTGCAGACCCAGGCGCGCCTGAGGGACGGCGTCAGCATCCCGCAAGCCCAGGCGGCGATGGACGCGCTGGCCGATCATCTGGCCCAGGAGCATCCCGACGCCGACAAAGGTTGGGGCATCAAGGTGGAACCGCTGCACGCCGCCTATTACCGCCACATGCAGACGCCGTTGCTGATCATGCTCGGCGCGGTGATGTTCGTGCTGCTGATCGCCTGCGCCAACGTCGCCAATCTGCTCCTGGCACGCGCCACCGGACGCCGGCGCGAGGTCGCGATTCGCCTGGCGATCGGAGCGACGCGGCGGCGGTTGATTACCCAGCTTCTTACCGAGAGCGTCGTGCTTGCAACTCTCGGTGGCGGCCTGGGACTGTTGCTCGCTTATGTTGGCGATCGCCTGCTGACGCTGACAATGAATCGCTACGATCTCGCTCTGCCGAACGCCAAGGTGATCGACATCGACTGGCGTGTGCTCGTCTTCAGCCTGGCTGTAACGGTCGCTACGGGCGCGCTCTTTGGCCTCGCGCCGTCGCTGTCCGCCACAAAGACCGATTTGAACGAATCGCTCAAAGAGGGCGGCATCAGCACCACCACCGAATCGGGCCGCCGGCGGCTGCGCAACGCGCTGGTTGTATCCGAGGTCGCGCTCGCCCTGGTGCTCCTGACGGGAGCCGGTCTGCTCGTGCGCACCTTCATGAGCCTGCTGAACGTCGATCTCGGTTTCGATCCGTCCAACGCCGTGCGCATGACCGTCGCGCTGCCGCCTTACAAATACGCAACCACCACCCAGCAGGCGCTTTTCTTCCGGCAACTGCTCGATCGCGTGCAGGCCATACCGGGAATCAAGGCAGCGGGCGAGTTCGGCGACACCCGCGTGTTTTTCCTGCCCGAGGGCCTGCCGACGCCGGCGCCCGGTCAGGAACCGGCCTCGGACTATGACTTCATCAGCCCGGACTACTTCCGCGCGATGGGAATCGGCCTGGTGGCGGGCCGTGAGTTCACCGCCAGCGACTCGGACGGCTCGGCTCCGGTGGCGATCGTGAGCGCGAGTGTGGCGCGTCGCTACTGGCCGGGTTCGAGCCCGGTCGGCCGGCACCTGACCATCCTGTCGCGCGAGTACTCGGGCGAATCCGCCGGCTCCTCACAATCGCTGGAGATCGTGGGCGTGGTGAAGGACGTGCGCTGGGGCGACCTCTGGGAGCCCAATCAGGACATTTACGTTCCGTTCGAGCAGCACCCCGCGTCCGCCATTGAACTGACCGTCCGGACTTCGGTGCCGCCGCTGAGCGTGGTGCCCGCCGTGCGCCAGGCTGTCTCAGCGCTCGATTCGGAACAGCCGGTGAACCGTATCACCACCATGGATCAGGTTGTTTCGGACAATTATGGCACTCTGCGCTTTCCCATGCTCCTGGTGTGGATCTTTGCGACGTTGGCGCTGATACTCTCCGCGATCGGAATCTTCGGCGTGATGTCCTATACCGTCAGCCGGCGGACGCAGGAGATGGCGATCCGCATGGCGCTCGGCGCCGGACGGCGCGAAGTGCTGCGTCTGGTGCTGCGCGAGGGCCTGGCCGTTACGATGTTTGGAGTAGGACTGGGATTGATCGTGGCGCTCGGCCTCAGCCGCGTCATGGCGGGATACGTCTACGGTGTCAAGCCAACCGATCCGATCAGTTTCGGCGCCGCCGCCTTGCTGTTGGTGGCCGTCGCCGCGCTGGCGAGCTATATCCCCGCCTTGCGGGCGACGCGGGTGGATCCGATAGTGGCGTTGCGATACGAATAGGTCGATGACGCGCCGGGCAGGGACGTCGCGAGCAGCTCTCCGGTCAGCGGGGGTTGGAGAGCGTTACTCCATATTCCGCCAGCCACTTCTCGACGTTCAGCCGCGACGCGCAGGCGAGCTGTCCTCCCGTAAATCGCATGTCGCCGGTCACCCCGTGGAGAATGAATTCGGGAAGGACGAAGGCGTCGGCTTCGGCCGCGGAATCGAACTCTGCTTCGGCCAATCGCAGACCGTCCAGGCATCAATGACACAAGTACCGGGGTTTGCCAGGAACCTGGAAAGACACTAACGTATGTACCCATCATGGGAGCCCAGGACGCAATGAAAGTCGGCAAGAGGATCGCTGCTTGTTTATTGATCGCACTCTTCGCCTCGCCGCTCTTCTCGCAGATTTCTGAGTGGAAGGACCTCTCACCTCAGGTTGTGCGCTTCGTAACCGTAGAAGACGGTGTGAAGCTCGAGGTCCTTGATTGGGGCGGTCCGGGCGAGCCCCTTGTTCTGCTGGCGGGCGGCGGAGATACAGCCCACGTATTCGACGACTTTGCGCCCAAGCTGCAATCCGTCACACATCGTCATGTGTACGCGATTACGAGGCGCGGTTTCGGCGCTTCCGGGTACGAGGCTACTAACGATCCGGCCGACCGCCTTGGCGCGGATGTGCTCGCTGTCATTGAGTCGCTCAAGCTGACGAAACCGATCCTCGTGGGTCACTCCATTGCCGGCGCCGAAATGAGCTGGCTGGCCAACAACCATCCGGATCGCGTCGCAGGCGTGGTCTACCTGGACGCCGGATACCCATACGCCTTCGACAACGGCCACGGAGCGAGCGTCGCCGAACTGATGGCGCTGCATCCACCTCACCCTCCGCAACCGGGTCCGGCCGATTTGACCAGTCTCGACGCGCTCCAGGACTACTACGAGCGCATAGACGGCTTTCGGTTTCCGAAAGCCGAGTTGCGCGAGCAACGACAAATGACTCCCACGGGAACCGTCGGCAGCGAGCGTGATTTTCCTGGCGGTGCCATGTTCATGACGCTCCTCGCGCATCCGAACCGGTACAACCGTATCCCCGTTCCCGCGCTCTTCATCTTTGCGAATCCGCATAGCCTGGGCGCCTGGGTTGAGAACAGCACGGACCCGGCGGTCCGCGCAGCAGCCGAGGCCTATTTCAAGGCAGTGTCAGCAATAACCGAGAAGCAGGAGAGTGCCGTGAGGAACGGATTTCCCGCCGCCCAGGTGATCACGATTCCGCACGCCAACCACTACGTCTTTTTGTCCAATGAAGGTGAGGTCCTGGCAGCGATTCGCAACTTCACTTCCGCGTCGCATTCGTCCCTGTAGATCAGGGTAACGCGGAAGTAAGCGCCGGGAATGCGGGACGTGCCCGCCAGGATCGGAAGCAGACATCGTCGGCAACCGCTGCGCTGTTACACGCAGGTGGGTCGGGCCGCGACAGGGCTACTCCGACGCGACAGGCGGCACTTTCGTGACCACGCCGCTTATCGTCAACTTGACCGCCTCTCTCTAACTTCCGAGTGCCCCGTGAATACCACCAGAACACCACTCGTGCGCTCAATCTTAGGTAAACCCTTGCCGGCCAAGGCAGGCCTGTCTCCCAGAGGCACCGCATTAGCTTTCCCTGGCTGATTGTTGGATGGAGAGGCTGTGCCGAACACTTACTGGAGTTGAACTTCGTTAACATAATGGCTATACGGAACACACGTCAAGTGGATATTGTGGCAGGCCATTGTCCCGTGTCAACCTCTCCGGTGTGACAGACGCTTAAGGGGACACGCGATGAGATACCGATTCGACATTTGCAACTTCCGCGCTGTCGTCATTTCTTCGGTTGGCCTCCTTCTCTTCCCGTGGTGCGGATAGAAGTCAGCCCGCGGCAGCGCGCAGAAGCGGAGGCAGGAGAGAAACACCAGCCTTGATGCGCTCTCCTACATCGCGAATACGGTTTCGATAGGCTACGTGTGCCGGTAAGGCAATTGCACAGTGGTGTCCGCACCGGGGCATGTCGGCTCTTGGCAAGCGTCACGGGGTTGGGGTCGGAGGAAAAATCGACAAGGAGGATGATCAATGATGACACGCCAACTTGCTTTTGCAGGACTCCGTGCGCCAGCCCGGCGGGAACAAACGCTGGCGCTTTGCCTGGCCCTCTCGATGCTGGGACTGGGCCTTTCCGCAACAGTTCATGCGCAAACCATTACCACCTTTGAGGCTCCAGGCGCCGGCACAAGCGCCGGCCAGGGCACTGACGCCATCGACATCAACCTGAAAGGGGCGATCGTGGGATATTACGCGGACGGAAACAACGTGGTTCACGGCTTCCAGTGCGTTTCCGGCTGCGCTTCGCCCGGCACCTTCACCACCTTGAACGCTCCGGGCGCGGGCGCAACCGACAACGGTGCTGGCTGTCTGGCCCTCGAGAGTTGCCAGGGCACTTACGCATTCAGCAACAACCCGCTCGGGGTGATTGGGGGTTTCTACATTGACTCGAGCAACGTGGCTCACGGCTTTGTGACCGCTCCTCCGTACACAACCTTCACCATCTTGAACGATCCGGACGCGGGCACAAGCTCCGGCGAGGGCACCTTCGCGGACAACGTCAACCTCGGAGGGGAAATCGCCGGAAACTACACGGACGCAAGCGGCGTCTCTCACGGCTTTGTCAGCGCTCCGCCTTACAGCACCTTCACCTCATTCGATCCCACCGGCTCCGTATTCACCGTTACCGCGGCGGCAATCGCCCTCAATCTGGAGGGGACGGTCACGGGAGTTTACTTTGACGCGAGCGGCGCGCTTCACGGCTACACGCGGGCGGCGAACGGCACCATCACCGAATACAACGTTACGGGCGCAGGCACGGCCTCCGGCCAGGGCACCGATGCCTCGGGCCTCAACGACCTTGGAGTGATCATAGGACCTTACATTGATTCGAGCGGGGTGAATCACGGCTACTTGCGCCTTGCCAATGGCGCCGTCACCGCCTTCAACGTTTCGGGGGCGGGCTCGGCCTCCGGCCAGGGCACCGTGCCGGAGGGCGACAACCTGGAAGGGAAGATTACGGGACAGTACATCGACTCGAGCGGCGTGAATCACGGGTTCGTGCGGAGTCCTTTCGGCGCCATCACCACCTTCGACGCTCCGGGGGCGGGCACGGCCTCCGGCCAGGGCACCATTCCGTTCACCCCCAACCTGTTCGGGGAGATTACGGGAGAATACATCGACGCGAATGGTGTTATTCACGGCTTCCTGCGGACGCCGTAGGCGCGCTCTGGCGTAACTGCCGTCACCGTAGTTGACGGTTGATTCGCGACACCGGAACCCGAGGGGACTTGGATGTCCGGTCCTGTTGGAGGAGTGGAAAGAGCCATCGTATCACTGGCTCCACCACGGGGTGGCGGTCGTCCGTGCTCACCGCCTTTTTGTGGTGTCGCGTCAGCCCCAGGGTGAACGTGGCGCAGGGCCGGATTTCCCGGCCCTGCGGCTTTTTGCCGAGCAACAGGAGAAAACCGCGGCGTTAAAGAACGAACGCTGCGCCAAGGGTCTTTAACCTGTCGCCCGGAAGAAGGAGGTACGATCATTGAAACTGGATCGCAGAGCCCCGATCGCAGTCATCGCAATGATTGCGGCGCTGGCAATCCCGCTACAGCTGGGCGCGCAGGACCAGCCGCAGGCAAAGGAACAGTCGCCGCTATCCACCGCCGCCACGAATTACAACTTCCTGATAGGCTCAGGATTTCTCTGCGGTACGGATGATTCAACAGCCTGCCCTGCGGTGGCCAGAGCAGCTAATGAGGAGACCATCGAGATCGGCGGAGCCGGCACGCTCGGCCTGGCCAACAAGTCCGTTACTGCCGCCGGCGCTTTCATCGAGAGGACGCCCACCGGTGAGATTGTCAACACCGGCGTATGGACGGCCACGGGACTGGTGAGTTTCGAGCCCTATGGGGTCGCTCCCGGAGCGCTGCAGCTCGACTACCCGAGGCTTAGGATGTCCGGGGCGCTTCGCACCGGCAAGATGCCCGGCCCCATGACTGCCATGATGGCTGGCCCGATGGCCGCCGGGGGTCTGGCCACAGTCCGCATCCGCCTGTTGCCGGATGCAGGCAGCCCCAGAGACGCTCTCATGCAGGTCAACTGCGCGAAAGGCAAAGTGCCTGCGGGGGAACAGCGCGATGGGGTCCGGCTGACCATTAGCGGCGGCCTGGAGTTCGACGAGGAGATCAGCGGGCGCGCCTTGTTCCTGCTGCAAAGGCCCGGTCCCAACTCTCCTTGAAAGGGGGTCCCACGCCCGCAAGCACCGAGCGCTGAAGCAAGCATAGCGCGGGGCCGGTGGTTTGGCCCTGCGTTTTTTCCATATCGTGCGACAAACAGTCGCGCGTTTCGTCACAAGCAATTGGGAATGGAACCCTCTCGACCGGCCTGGCGTTTATTTACCTGGCCTCCGGATGTATGGTCGGCAATCCGGACGCGATCCCATTCGCGCGGTGGAACCGGCAACAGGACTCGGTAGGCAGACAGTACGCCGCGGGTCGCCGGTGATAGATTCGTCCGCTGTTGATCCGCTCGGCGTGAAGCAGGTTCCGCGGGAAGTTAACCGGGCATTGAGTCCCATGTCGTGCGGATTGCTCAGCCCGCCCGAAGCGAACCTCACCGAGTGGCTTGCAAAAGGCGCTCAGCGAATTCCGCCGGGATTCCGAAGTTCGACCCTCCGAAGCCTTGCAGGACGGCGTAGTTGATGCCGATGACTTTGCCCTCGTAGTTGAACACGGGACCGCCGGAGCCGCCAGAAGTGGTTTGGGCATCGTAGACGATCTTGTCTGGAAGCACGTCGCCCAGATGACCCTGGGTGATGAGAGGCCGGATGAGATCCTTCTGAGCCAGGCCCTCCAGAATCTTCCCTGGCTCGCCGTTGCTCGAGGTAACAATGGTGCGAACCGTTGAATCATCGGCACGCGCCAGCACTGCGTCGAGCCCCGTGGCGTAACCCATCAGGACGACCGGTTCCCCATTTACAGCGGCGCGCTCACTGCCGTCGAGTCTCAGAACCTCCCTTTTGAGACCGTCCAGGTTGGCGCGCACAAGTGCTACGTCGGCCTCGGATGAAATCTTCACCGTGGTCACCGGGTACGCGCTTGGCGATCCGGGGAAGTAAGCCGTCATTTCAGCGATCACCGGTTCGACGCCCTGCTCCTTCAAATCTCCGAACTCCTCGTTTTGCCACCAAGGTTCGACGACGTGATGATTCGTCACCAGCCGGCCGTCATGGTCTACCAGGAATGCCGTACCCAGCGCCTCAGCGCGAATCTCTGGGCCGGTCCCCTCCAGCGTGATCAGCGGCTTTCCCTTGCTGTCGTTAATAGGCTCACCATCGCTGGTGAGTCCGAAGTAGCGGAGGGGGCGGCCGCTAGCCTGATCATGAAGGGCGATCGCGACGTGGACCAGGCAGACGCTTGGAGCGTAGGTACGGATGATGCTCTCGGCGCGAGCCGAGTCCGATTCCACCTGTCGCAGTCGCTGTTCGGTTTGGGCCAGCTTGCCGCGCAGGACCCCAGCCTGGTCCGTGGGAGCCTGCGCCATTTGGGCGCGAAGGTCTGCGGACTGTTTCTGGAGTTGCTGCTTCTGAGCGTCAGCGGAGGTTGCAGCGTAGGCCTGCATCTGTTCGCTGAGTTTGCGCGCCCGATCCACCAGTTCTTCCTGGCTCGCGAGATTGCGGTTGAG
>JASHQD010000453.1 GCA_030037755.1 Terriglobia bacterium | reverse complement strand
CGCAGGTGAACGGCAACTTCTTCCCGGCGATGGGGATTCCGTTGTTGCGGGGGCGCTTCTTCACGGAAGCGGATCGGCACGGATCCGAGCTCGTTCTCATTGTGAATCACAAGTTCGCGCAGCATTTCTGGCCGAACCAGAACCCCCTCGGGAGACGAATCCGCATTGGCACACCGGAGATGCAAACCCCGTGGCTGACCGTGGTCGGCGAAGTGGCGGACGTGAAGCTCGGCTCACCGGATGAGCCTTCGAAAGAGCAGTACTACGAACCCGTGGACCAGGCGGAGGATGATGTCGGTACACTCGCATCGCCCACCGATTTGAATGGTAATGGCGGCGCTATCGTGCTGCGGTCGGTGATGCCACCGGAGCAGATGGAAAACGCAGTGCGCGCCACAGTGCGGTCTCTCGATCCGCAGCTCCCGTTGACGCAGGTGCAGACGATGGAGCAGGCGGTCTCGCAAACGGAGGCTCCGCGCCGGTTTAACACCGTGCTGATTGGCAGCTTCGCGATTGCGGCGATACTCCTCGCGGTGCTTGGCATTTACAGCGTCATCGCGTTTTCTGTAGCGTCACGCGTGCCGGAGATGGCTATTCGAATGGCGCTGGGCTCACAGCGCGCAGGAATCATCCTGTTGGTGGTGCGCTCCGGAGCCAAGCTTGCCGCAATTGGCTGCGCGATTGGCCTTGCGGGAGCCGCAGCCGCGTCGGGATTGCTGCGATCGCTGTTGTTCGGAGTGAGCCCTCTTGATCCAGTTGTGCTGTCGCTCGCTGCCTTGGGGGTGTTAGCGCTCGCCCTGGCGGCATCCGGACTGCCCGCACTGCGGGCGGCTTCCGTCGACCCGATCCGTGCCTTGCACACAGAATGATAGTGAATATTCGCGGAACAACGAGAATGGTTCGGTTCTATTGCGGTGCTGCCAACGCCCGGCGCCGCCGTTCTTCAGGTCCTTGCCAAAATCCCCCCTCGAGGTGCGGCTGTAACTCATTGATTCGTCAACGGTGCGAGGCAGCAACTCGGCCTTGACGAAATGATTTGTTTTCGGCCCAGGCTTAGTATCGGTGGTCACGGATAAAGGCCGCGAATCTTGATGGCCTCAGCCACGCGGCCAATCCCCAGCATATTGGCGGCAGTCCGCATGGAGACTTTCTTCTCGGTGTGAATCTTCAGCACGTCCGCGAAGCTCGTCTTCATGACCCGCTCAAGACGCTTGTAGACGTCCTGGGCATCCCAGAACAAATGCTGCGTGTCCTGCACCCACTCGAAGTAGGACACAGTGACGCCGCCCGCATTGCACAGGATGTCGGGAATGAGGAAGATCCCCTTCTTTTCGAGAACCGCATCCCCGTCCGGGGTGACCGGGCCGTTAGCTGCCTCGGCCACGATCTTCGTCCGGATGCTGGGAGCGTTGGTGACATCGATGGAATTCTCGAGGGCCGCCGGAACCAGGATCTCGCAGTGCAGCGCGAGAAGCTCGGCGGGCTTGACCTCCTTAGAGCCTGGGAAACCCAGCACTTGGCCCGTCTTGCCCTTATAGGCCATGAGCTTGGGAATGTCAAAGCCCTTGCTATTGAAGATGCAGGCCTTGGAGTCGCTCACCGCGATCACCTTCGCGCCCGCCTCGTGCAGCAACTGGGCCGCGATTGATCCGGCGTTGCCGAACCCCTGGACCACGACCTTGGCGCCTTTGACCGGGATCTTCAGGAATTCCAGCGCGGAAAGAATGGTGTAGAACACCCCGCGGCCGGTGGCCTCATTGCGGCCAAGCGATCCACCCAATGAGATCGGCTTGCCGGTCACCACGCCTGGGATTGGGAATCCTTTGGTCATGCTGTAGGTGTCCATGATCCAGGCCATGGTCTGAGGATTGGTGTAGACGTCGGGAGCGGGAATGTCCTGGTCGGGACCGATCAGAGGCAGAATCGATGCCGCATAGCGCCGGGTGAGCCGCTCCAGTTCGGTCTGGGACATGTCCTTTGGGCTGCAAGTGATACCGCCTTTGGCGCCGCCAAAGGGAATGTTGACCACCGCGCACTTCCACGTCATCCAGGTGGCCAGGGCCTTGACTTCGTCGAGAGTAACGTTGGGATGGTAGCGGATACCACCCTTGCCGGGCCCTCGCGCCGTGCTATGCTGAACGCGGTAACCCTCGAAGCGATGGATATGTCCGTCGTCCATGCGGACGGGAAGAGTTACTTCCAGTATCCTCTCCGGATACTTGATCATCTCGCGGACATCAGGCTCCAGGTTGAGCGCAGTCGCCGCCAGGTCAAAATTGTGAAGCGCAGCTTCGTGGGCGCTCCTCGGCGTCATCGTCGCCTCCAGAACGGGCATGGTCAATTACCTCCTTCAGGTAAGGAATTCGTGCTGGTCAGTCAAGAGGAGATTCACAGCGACCTGCATGAGCATGGAAGCCGGAAAATCGGTGCGCTGAAATGGCACATCCCTTCGGTGGGAGCCTCTTTCCTTCCGACCGGTCTCCCGTTGGCTGTGCAGTTTTCTGAATTATTCAGGTAGCAGGATCGGTCAGTCCCTCTAAGGGATTCGGATCGTCCGGCTGGACTCGGACCACCACCCGCTTGTTCAACAGCATCTCAATCCAAAGTCGAAGTCCAATCAAAATCGCCATCCGCAACGGGTGGGTCTTCCAGTAGCCTCGGTAAACCCGCGCCACTTCGCTTCGCTCGGTAATGATTTGGGCCGTTCCAGAAATCGCCGGACCGTGCTCGCTCCCCACATAACAAATGACACGTGGATTCTTTCGGGCTCGCTTCACTTTATATGAATTCCCCGGAGTGAGGAATTCGATCTGTCCGCCATTCACAACGAGCCATACTTGTCTTTTCTTCAGTTCGCCAGATGCCTTGTAGGACCCGAACCACTGCGTGTGTCGTTTGAGCGCGTGTTCCAGTTCTGGACTCATACGGCGTCGGCCGTCATCTTAGCCGGGATCTCCGCTATGAGGTTCGGCCCGTACGGCAACCTACCATCTGACCACCCGAAATGCAATGAGCCGCCCGCTCGAAGCGTGAACGGGTCACTGAACAGGACGGTTTTGTCCCGCCTCCCAATGGCCGAAACCGGCTTCAATGGTTCCGCCGGCGGTGGGAACGAACGTCGTCCCGTGCGAACGTACTCTGAAAT
>JASHQD010000030.1 GCA_030037755.1 Terriglobia bacterium | reverse complement strand
ATGACGGAGATCTTGCCGCTACCGTTCTCCGCAAGGAGCAGCTTGCCATTGGCCGCGCGCATGCCATCCGGCCCTTTCACGGGTTGATCCATCCAGATATCGACGGGCTGCCCGGCCTTTCCTGCTGCGTCGATCGGGATGCGGTAGAGATTGTTCGAGAATACGTTGTTCACATAGAGGGTCCCGTTCAGGAACGTGATTCCGTCAATGCCGTAGAGGGCCCGGTCTTCCAGAAAGAGTTCGGCGGCCGAAGCGCCGGCAGCCAGCTTATAGATTCTGCTGTTAATGGTGTCGGTGATGTAAAGTGCTTTGTCCGGCCCCACTGCGAAATCGTTGCAGACGCTGTTATCGCCCGGCAGATTCCATCGCAACTTCTGCGCGCCGCTGGAGAGATCAAAACCCCTCAGAGCGGTGTGCCGCTTCACCGGCGCCGTGTCGGGCACCGGGGTCAGCTGGCAGGTCCACAACGTGTTGGTTTCGGCATCGGCAAGCATGCCGAAGAAGAAGGTGCCCGGGCCTTCAGCGCTCGCGTCAACAAACTTCTCGGCGGTCGTCGAACCCGGGCGAACATTGTAGACGAAGGGAGTGCTCGCGCTACCGACGAACAGAACGCCACCGGGCGCGAGCGTTAGACTCTCAGGCTGAGATTTTGCATCAACGATGAGAACGTCAGCGGCCGCCGCGCCTTCTGCTAAGGCGGTCAACAAAACCAGGCAAGAGACAAGGCTTCGTGGACTCAAATTGGGCATCGCCAATCTCTCCATTGTTGGTTCACCCGCCGGCCGCGATCAATGCATGCTTGCCACGCCCGGAGGATGCTGCCGAGCTTACGTGACTTCGTTTAGTATACACGTCGGTTCAAAACCTCAATGCCCTGGGGTAAATCCCCGCGGGGCGCGAGCCGAAACGCATTGCGCAGCGGGCCAGACCCTTTTCTCGACGGCCTCAAAGCAGTTCCACGGGCAACGTCCATTTTGGGTCACCGCTCAATGAGCCAGAAGCGCGGCGTCTACAACGAGATCGACGGCGAGTAGGAAGAGCCCCTAATCTCCACGGAGAGTCAGCAAAGTGTACCGCTGCAAGGCAGAGCTCAAGAAGCACCCGTTACGGGATGTTCGCCCTCAAATAAGGTCTCTCTCCTGTTCGTTATCGTCATCTCTTCCTTGGCGATGCGAAAGGCGGCGTTTGCGGCAGGCACGCCGGCGTAGATTGCCGTCTGCAGGAGAGTTTCCTTGATGTCGCAGACTTCCATGCCACTCCTAAGCGCTGCGCCGACATGGAGGCGAAACTCCTCCCACCGTCCAAGGCTGGCCGTCATAGCCAAGACGAGAAGGCGCCGCGTTCTCTGGTCCAACCCGGGTCTCGACCAAACGGCACCCCACGCGTACTGCGTAATTAGATTTTGAAACTCTTCAGTGAAGGGTGTCATGCTGGCAATCGCCCGATCCACATGTTCATCCCCGAGAACGTCGCGCCGCACCTTAAATCCGGCTTGCAGAGCACTCTCGTCGGAAGTCAGAGGTGGCCGCAAAAAGGAAAGGAGCGCGGCGATGAACGCTCTTGGGCATTCGACATTCGAAAGATGGGTTGCCGGCAAGGTGGCCAAGCGGGCGCCGGCAATGTCGCTGGCCAGTATTTCTGCGTTCCCAGCGAAGGGAGTTGAAACGTCGTCCTCGCCGACGACCACCAACGTCGGAGTGTGTATTGCCGCCAAACTGCCGCTGAAATCGAAATCTCGAAGCGCGGCGCAGCACCCAATGTAGCCCGTAGGGTTGGTGCCATTGAGCACTGACCGTATGTTCGATACGTAGGGATTCGGCCGCGCCAGAAAGCCCCGAGCGAACATGCGTGGGATAACGTCACCAGCGATGGCAGCCATGCCGCCTTTTCGTACCGCCGCGATCCGGTTATTCCAAAACTCCGGAGTTGCGAAGCGCGGGGACGTATTCGCAAGAATCAGGCCTGTCACTCTCTCTGGCGAATGAACCGCGAGCCATTGACCAACCGCCCCACCCATCGAGAGACCGCAGAATGCAAATGTTTGAATTTTCAGCGCGTCCACCAGGGCCAGCAGATCGCGACCGAGCTGTTCGATGGAGTATTCCCCGGACGGAGCATCCGTAGCACCATGACCCCGCGAGTCGTATCGCAGGATCTGGAAGTGTGAAAGCAGCCCCGGTATTTGAAGGTCCCAAAGCCCGTGATCGGTGCCGATGGAATGAGACAAGACGAGAACGGGCAGGCGCTCGTTTCCTTCGAGTCGATAAAACGTGCGGATTTGGTTGGCGTTGATGAAAAGCATGAATTTCAGTCTCTGTCGTCTATTGGAACCGCAGTCTGTAACAGCCGGAGCCGTAACGATTCGGCCGAGCCGAGGTAGTTTTCGGCGACACCTAGCTCCCGCAAAGCCGCGCTGTCGAGGTGCTTAATGACCTCGGGCGTTTCAGCGAGCACATCCCCGAGCTTCCGGTTCTGTACCGCGGCCTGTCGCGCGGCCGTTTCCAGAAGCTGGTCCGCCTTCTCACGGCCGACCCTGGCCGCCAGCAGAATCACGGCTTTTTCAGCGAAGATTACGTCTTGAGTCGCGTCGAGGTTTTCGCCCATTCGAACTGCATCAATCGTGAGCCCCTCGGCAATTTCGGCAATCGAGGCGGCAGCTACACCTGTGAGTTGAATGATCTCAGCCACCGTGGGCCACTCGGACTGTATTCCGCCGACCGCACGCTCGTGCTCTTGCAACATCGAAGAAAGATAGGCCGCCACGAGGCCGGGAATTCGGTTAGCGGCAGCAAGGGTCAGGGCACAACCAACAGGGTTCCGTTTGTGCGGCATGGTCGATGACCCACCGCGCCCACGGCCCGCTGGCTCGGCGGCCTCGCCCACCTCACTCTGTGCGAGCAAACTGATGTCGCGCGCGATCTTACCCAGCGAGCCGGTCAAGACGCCGCATGCACAGACCAAAGCTGCGAGGCGGTCACGGTGTGTGTGCCAGGGTGCATCCGGGCAGCCCAGGTCGAGCTCGGCGGCAAGCTCGCGCGCTACAACGAGACCTTGATCGCCCAGTGCCGCGAGTGTACCGACGGCCCCGCCAAACTGGATTACCAAAGCCTCGTGAAACGTCCGGTTCAGGCGCTCGCGGCCGCGGCGAACGGCGCCGAACCAGCCCGCGGCTTTCAGGCCCAAGGTAACTGGCGGAGCGGCCTGTAACAGCGTACGGCCAAGCAGCACAGTCTGCCGATGTTTTTCTGAGAGCGCCAACAGAGCTTGCTCGGCACGGGCCAAGTCGCCATCCATCAACGGCCGGGCGCCCTTGAGCAAGAGCACCAAGGCCGTATCCGACACATCCTGGCTGGTCGCGGCCCAATGGACAAAGTTGGCAGCCGTCGCGTCTTTCGAACGCACGATTTCGGTGAGTGCCTTTGCTAGCGGAATCCCGGCAGTGCCGGCACGCAGCGCGTCGCGGGAAAGTTGAGCGGGGTCTATTGCGCGTTCGTCGGCTGCAGCTGCAATTGCGTCCGCCGCAGCGGTAGGGATTATCCCTAACCGGGATTCGACGCGCGCGAGGGCGATTTCGAAATCGAGCATGGCCCGCAAGATGGATGTGTCGGAGAACAGCTCGGCAAGCGGTTCCGTGCTTGAAAGACTGTCAATCAGACGAACGGGCATCAGAGGTTCCGGCGGCGGAAAATGTTAACCGCAATTAGAACAGCAAGTTTGTGTGGCATCTTTGCTCTAGATGTCGAAAAACACCGTCTCACCCTGTCCGCAGAGCCTTACGTCAAAATACCAATCCCCTGGCTTGCCGGGATCAGAGCGAGCCATGAGTGTAGCCCGGCGTTCCTCGGGAACCAAAGCAAGGATGGGACACTCGTCGTTTGCCTGATCGCCGGCAAAGTATGCGCGCGTCTGTAAGCCTTTCATAATGCCGCGACCGAAGACGCAGACGTTGAGGTGCGGGGCCTGCAGCCTGCCGTCAGCCGCTGGAACTCGCCCTGGTCTTATCGTCTCAAAAACACACATTCCGTTCAGATCGGTTGGTAAGCGGCCAAAGCCACCGCAACCCGGGTCACATTTCTGCACTCGTGGATCGGCCGGGTGGGAATAGTTGCCGTCCGAGTCCGCCTGCCAGATTTCAATCATCGCATCGTCAACCGCAACCCCAACCCCGTCGAGCACCCGGCAGGTCAGCCGCACGCGCTCACCGCTGGCGGTTGGACTTGCGATACAACTGATGGAGTGGTTTGTCGTGCAGCCGAGATGAAAAAAGGGGCCAACGGTTTGCGAAGCTGTGGGGATGAGATCCATGCTATTCCTCGAATGGCGTGGCCTCACAGCCCCGCAAGACAATGTCGAATCGATAGGCGAGGGCCCACTCGGGCCGCGTGGCGTCAAGATCGAGCTTCGAGACGAGCCGCCGCCGGGCCTCCTCGTCTGGAATCGACTGAAGCATCGGGTCGTGCGGGAAGAGCGGGTCGCCGGGGAAGTACATCTGTGTCACCAGACGAGCCGTGAAGGCCGGCCCCAGAAGAGAAAAATGGATGTGCGCTGGGCGCCAGGCATTCTCGTGGTTCCGCCACGGGTAGGCCCCTGGTTTGATTGTAATGAACTCATAGCGGCCGTCGAGATCGGTCAGGGCCCGTCCTGCGCCCGTGAAATTGGGATCCAGGGGTGCCGGATGATCGTCTTTCTGATGATAGTAACGGCCTGCCGAATTGGCCTGCCAGATTTCGACCAGAGTCCGCCGCAATGGACACCCTCCGTCGTCGAGCACCCGTCCGGTAACGATAATGCGTTCGCCGAGCGGTTCTCCGGGATGACCGCGAGTTAGGTCGCGATCCGCCTCCAAGACTTGATTGTGCCCATAGACGGGGCCGGTTATTTCCGACAATGTGTGCGGGAGAAAGATTAGCGGCTGGCGCGGAGCTCGCTCAGTCGTCGCGCGATAGGGAGGGTACAGGGACCTCGGCTGGGTGTTCGAATCGTGTCGCCGGTAGGGCATCAGCTTGAACACAGTTTCACCCGCTCACTCCATCGGTAAGCCAACATAATTTTCTGCAAGACTCTGAGCCGCCGCTCGTGAACTCGTGACGTAATCGAGTTCGCCGATCTGCCGCCGCCGATCAAAGGCGGTGTCAGAATCAAAGCGATGCAGCATGGAAGTCATCCACCAGGAGAATCGCTGCACCTTCCACACTCGCCGAAGGCATGTCTGGGAATAGCCGTCGAGCAACTCACGGCTTCCGGAGCGGTAGAATTCTGCTATCGCAGCCGCCAGAACGCGCACGTCGGCAACGGCGAGGTTCAGCCCTTTTGCCCCCGTTGGCGGCACGATGTGGGCGGCATCGCCGGCCAAGAAGAGCCTTCCATACTGCATCGGCTCGAGGACGGAACTCCTCATGCCGGAAATGCCCTTCTGAAGGATGGGACCCTCTGAAAGGCTCCACCCTGAGCGGGCGAGCCGACTACGCAGTTCCTGCCAGATTCGCGCATCGGGCCAATCATCGATTGATTCGTCCGGCGCGCACTGCAAGTAGAGCCGGCTTAGCCTCGGACTTCGCATACTCATTAGGGCAAAGCCACGGTCATGATAGGCATAAACCAGCTCATCCGACGACGGTGGGACTTCCGCGAGGATGCCGAGCCAGGCGAACGGATAAGCACGCTCGTACTCGTTGAGCACGGCCGAAGGAATACTGCTCCGGCAGATTCCGTGGAAGCCGTCGCATCCGGCGACGAAATCGCAAGATAGTTGGCCGGCTTCGTCGCCCGTGTGGAATCGAATTACCGGCTGCTCACCTTCAAGTTCATGTAAGGACACATCCGCCGCTTCGAACAGGATTGCTCCGCGAGCCGCTAGACGTGCATCGATAAGATCCTTGACCACTTCCGCTTGAGCATAGATCGTGATGGTCCGGCCGCCGGTCAGGGCGTTAAAGTCGATGCGATGGCCCTCACCCTGGAAGCGCAGTTCAATGCCGTGATGCACCAAGCCCTCGCGCATCATGCGTTCGCCGACGCCGGCGCCCTTTAGCAGATCGACGGTGTTTTGCTCCAGCACTCCTGCTCGCACACGTTCCTGAACGTATTGGCGAGTGCGGGCTTCCAGCACGACAGACTCGATGCCGTGTAGATGCAAGAGATGCGACAGCACTAGCCCGGCCGGACCCGCCCCGATGATTCCCACTTGAGTGCGCATGACTTGAGAGGATCAGAAAAATGTCACCGGCGATTCGTCCGGATCGCATTCTCTCCACTAGGTCGGCTGCCTTCGTGGCCTCTGACGGCGAAGTGTGCCTCCTTACGAACGGCCTTGCTTCCGTTCGAAAGGATCTGAATCACTTCCTGTGGAATCGGCTCACTTTCGATCTTATCCGGATCGCTTGCCGAACGGCAGGCCCAGACGCGAGTCTCAACGCATTCTACCGCCACGATCCCCTTGTTGAAGAGTCGGTGCCGAACATCAAAGCTGCTGCGGCGCAAGTGCGTGATCTCAGACTCCACAAGGACTGCCTCGGAAAACCGCGATGGCGCCCGAAATGAGGCCTGCACCTCGACCAAGGGAGACCGATGATGCGATAGGTCTTGAGCATTTCTCGTTTCGACAAACCGGCCTTCTTGAAAAGCGCGGTCGTACAGGCGTCGAAATATGCGAAATACCGTGGATAGTAAACGATGTGCGCCGGGTGACAATCGCCCCACTCTATCTGAGTTTTACGGTTCCGTACCTTTTGTGTATTCCTCATCAAGGGCTCGCCTTTTCCTGGTTGTGGAGGTGAGCTGGCATCTCGTCAGTTGCCCTCAGGAACCTGCTGCAATCGCGCAATCGCAGCGGTCTGGCTACCACTAGCGACCCCTCTTATTGCGATTGCGGGCTTCGCGTTTGGCAGGTGTTGCTGTCCCAAATGGCACTCGCAGCGGGTCCTGACCAAGGTTCTTGCCGGGGCATTGACGACTCATTGCGCTGCCCAAGGGCACTATCCGATTGTCAATAGTTCCTCGTAGAAACCACCGATTCGATGCCTGCGATCAACAAAGTGAATCTCAAAGATCCAGTGCCGCTTGTGGCCGCACGCGTCTGGCGTCCGCATGCGGTTGTGGTTCTTCGGATGAACGTAGAGTGATATCTTATCACCCTCAATCTTCTCGTGTGGGAATACGCCGATGAGATGCCCGGCGATGGGGCCGCCGTACTCCCAACCGGCTTCGCGCGCCAATTGCTGCGCATATGCGTACAGCTCTGCGCCCGTGATATCGGAATGCTGTTGAAAATGCCGCTTTCCAGCGCCAAAGGCCATTTCGATATCCCGGCACAATCTCTGCTTCAGGGGATCGTCTCCAAGGATGAAAGTGCGGCCGAAGTCGGATTCCCACTCTTCGAAAACCGGACCGAGATCAATGAAGAACAACATCATCTTCGTCAACGATCAAGTCAGGAGGGTTTTCGTCATAGGGCGCCAAAGTGTTGGGTCCGGCGCGCACGATGCGCTTGTGCCAATACCGGCGGATTCCGAACATGTCCTCTGCAAGTTCATAAACGCCCCGGTTAATTTCGCCTTCGGTGGCGCGCGGGCGGATCAATTGGCGTTCCTGGATTTCCAGGAACAATGCTTGGGCCTTGGCTTGCGCGTCCAGTAAGGCAGCGGCGATCGCTTGCTCTGATTGCTCCATGCGTCCAGATTACAGCATGTCTTTTCGCTACGGCTACACGCTGCGGGCTAAGGGATCGTTAAGAAATAACGTTTACAATTACATGCTTCCAAGTTTACGCTGCCTGGCGCGGTTGGAAGGTATAGTTCCAGTCCCCGTGAAAGCTATGTGGCTTCAGCCGCAGTGTGCGCATCTCATCGTCGGTGATTTTCTGACCGGGCTCGTATTCGCGGGTGTCGAGTAAGGCTTTCACCCGCAGCCCGCTCTTGGTGGTCGTACCTCCAATCAAGTTGACCACCGCCTCGTAGGTGAGGAGCGGTCGGCCGCGCCAGTTCATACTGATGAACGAAAACAAGCGATGCTCGACCTTGTTCCACTTGCTTGTGCCCGGTGGATAATGGCACACCGTCAGCGCCATCCCGAGCCGATCGGCCAGGGCCTGCAAATGGACTTTCCAGGCACGCAGTCGCGTGCCGTTGCTGCCACCGGCATCGGCGCAGATCAACAAGCGCCGGGCTTGCGGATAGGCCTTCCGTCCCAGCAGCTGCCACCAGCGGCGAATGCTCTCCACAGCAAATTCCGCCGTCTCGTGGGTGATGCCCACATTGACGACGGCTTCATCCCGCGTCACGTCGTAGGTCCCATAGGGGATCACCTTGCCCACGCCCTGGGCCGGAAAATCATGGACGTTGACCGCCTGCGGGTCGCCCGACGGCTGCCAGCGACGCCCGCGATTCTCAAAGGATCCCACTAATTCCTTCTTCTTCGTGTCCACACTGACGACCGGGTCCTGGCGGCGGACGAAGTACCGAACTTGATCGTTGAGGTAGCGAAACTGCGCGTCTTGGTCCGGATGCTGGGTACCCTCGATCGTCTTCACATTGGCCTGCAAGGAGTAGCCCAATTCTCGCAGGCAGCGCGCCACGGTGACATGCGAGACGGTGTAGCCTTGACGCGCCAGCTCCTCGGCCAGGTTGCGGGTCGACTTGTTCGTCCACAGCAGGTAGCTCATCGGGTCACCAGCGGTGTTGGCTTCGACCAGCCGCGCCAGCACCCGCTTGACGTGGGGATCCGCGTCCTCCAGCCGTTTGCGTCCCCCGCCCTGGGCGCGAATGCGGCCGGCTTCCGAGCGCGCCGGCAATCGCCCAGCCTTCAATTCGGCCATGCCCTTGAGAATCGTGGGCCGCGACATGCTCGTCAACTCTGCCAGACGAGTGA
>JASHQD010000452.1 GCA_030037755.1 Terriglobia bacterium | reverse complement strand
AGATCGACTTCACGCTCAGGCAGCCCGTGACCATCAACCCGGCTGCTTCCGGCGCTCAGTCTGCATCTTCCAACTGACGCCGCTGGTCATCGCGGCAGGGTTTCCTCTCCTTGAATTTCAAAGCTTGTGTGCAGATCGTACGGACCGGCCCCCGGCTGCCCTCCGCCCACCCACACCCGATACGTGCCGGGCATGATTTTGTGCTCGCCCTCCTCGGTGACGATGCTGAGATCGCGCGGCGTGAGGACGAACGTCACGTGATGGCCCGCACCCGCGTCGACGTGCGAGCGATAAAAGCCCTTCAGCGCCCGCAGTGGGGCGCCGGGAACTTCGGGATATTCCAGGTAAAGCTCCGTGACTTCATCGCCCGCCACGCTTGAGCGATTCTGAAGGTCGGTGTCCACCGTGAGCAAACTACCCGCCCGAATGGTTGTGGATGAGAGCTTCAGATCCTCATAGGTGAAATAGGAATAGCTCAGGCCGAATCCGAACCTATAAAGTGGAGTACCGCGGAAATAGCGATAAGTCCGATTCGCCATCGAGTAGTCATCGAACGGCGGAAGCTGATCGAGGCCGGCATAGAACGTCACGGGCAGACGTCCACCCGGATTATTCAGGCCTGCGAGCGTTTCCGCGATCGCCGTCCCGCCACCCTCACCCGGGTACCACGCCTCGACGATCGCCTGGGCGTGCACTTGAGCCCAGCCGACCGCCAGCGCGCTGCCGTTCATCAGCACCACGACCAGTGGCTTCCCCGTATGCAACAGGGCCTCGAGCAGGTCCTGCTGTACCTGCGGCAGAATGATATCCGTGCGGTCGCCGCCGCTGAATCCTTCGATATGGATGGGCATCTCTTCGCCTTCGAGATTCGGCGAGAGGCCGACGAACGCCACCACCATGTCGGCCTGCTGGGCAGCTTTCACTGCCTCCTCGCGCAGCGCATCGATTGGGGGTTTCCACGTCAGCGTGACGCCGGCGGCGAACAGCGGCGACGAGTGGGTGTACTCCAGCTTGAAATCGTGCGGCGCCGTGTCATCGAAATGGACGGGAATCTGCGGAGGCCCCGGCTGCCAACTGAAGTTGGTGTGCTGGGTCTCGCTCACCAGCTTTCCATCCAGAAAGACTCGGAAAGTCTCGTGATCGCCGCAAGGGTAGCAGTGCGGCGCGTCGATCCCGAAGGTATAGTCGCCCGGGCCGGGCGGCGTCAGCGTGCCTGTCCAACGCACCGCAAATGCTTTCGTCGGGATGCCGGGCGCAGGCGGCGCGGCATCCCAATCGAACTGGATCTGCGGATCGGTCCGCGTCAGAACCGGCGATCCTGAGAAATCCGTGCCGGCGAAGTACTCGGCTTTCAAGCCCTCGGTGGAGTCGTTAGCAGCGGGATGGAACGCCGTGCGCGGCACCGGCACCGGCAGTTCGGAGACGTACGGTGAACCTTGCGCGTAGACGATCTGCCCCTTGCCGGCGAACACGGCGCGCATGCCGTCCACGGGGAGCACGGGATGCGCCGGCGTGCCGTTGTAATTGCCTTCGAGCGCCGGAATCGACTCGGCGTTCGGCCCGATGACCGCGATGGTCTTCACGCCGGGCTTCAGCGGCAGAATCTGATCCTGATTCTTGAGCAGCACCATGCTTTCGCGCGCCGCTCGAAGAGCGAGCTGGCGGTGCGCGGGCGAATCGTCCTCGGAGAAGGGAATCGCGCTGAAAGGCACCGTGTTGGGAGGATCGAACATGCCCAGCTTGATGCGCGCGGCGAACAGCCGCTTGAGCGCAGTGTCGATTTCGCTCTCCTTGATCACGCCGTCATGGACGGCTTGGACCAGCGCGACGTACTCGTTGCCGCAGGTGGTGTCCGTGCCGGCCTCGACCGCGCCGGCCGAGGCATGCGCGAGGTCCGGCGCGAAATGATGGCCGGCCATGATGTCGTCAACCGCGCCGCAATCCGACGTGACGTAGCCCGCGAATTTCCAATCGTCGCGCAGCGTCTTCTGGAGCAGATAGGTGTTGGCGCAGGCGGGCTGGCCGTCGATGGCGTTGTAGGCGCACATCACCGAATCCGCATGACCGTCGACCACGGTGGCGCGGAACGCGGACAGGTAAGTGTCTTCAAGATCATGCGGGGTCGGATGGACGTCGAACTTGTGCCGGTCGGACTCCGGGCCGCTGTGGACCGCGTAGTGCTTGGGCGTGGCGATCACCTTGAAATACTTTGGATCGTTCCCTTGCATGCCAGTCACGAACGCCAGGCCGAGCTGCCCAGTTAGAAACGGATCTTCGCCGTACGTCTCCTGGCCGCGTCCCCAGCGCGGGTCGCGGAAGATGTTGATGTTCGGCGACCAGAAAGTGAGCCCGAAGTAGATGCTGTGATTGTCGTCCCGCTGCGCCTGGTTATACTTGGCGCGCGCTTCGGTGGCGATCGTCTCGCCTTCCTGGTGAATCAGCAACGCGTCCCACGTCGCGGCCATGCCGATGGCTTGCGGAAAGACAGTCGCGTTGCCGGAGCGCGCCACGCCATGCAGCGCCTCGTTCCACCAGTCGTAGGCCGGAATTCCCAGGCGGGGAATGGCGGGCGCGGAGTTCTGCATCTGCAGAACCTTCTCCTCCAGCGTCATTTGAGCCACTAGATCCGCCGCGCGCCGATCGACTGAAAGATCGGGGTTCAAATAGGACTGGCCCAGGATCGCAGAGGCGCAGCCTAGCCAGAAGGCGTACAACTTGGTCATCTTCAAGGCGGTATACGCGGGATCGCGCTCCATTCACTTTAGTCTA
>JASHQD010000451.1 GCA_030037755.1 Terriglobia bacterium | reverse complement strand
GTGTCGCGACATGCGAAGGGTCAATCTGCTCGAAAATCTTGTCCAGGACGTGCGCTACGGCCTGCGTGTGTTCCGCAAGAATCCGGGATTTGCGGCGGTTGCGATCCTGACGCTGGCGCTCGGGATCGGAGCAACCACGGCGATCTTCAGCGTGGTCGATGCCGTAGTGCTGAAGCCTCTGCCGTTCCCCACCGCCGATCGCCTGGTGCGCGTCCGCTCGGTGCTCGTCAAGACTGGCACGGGCAGCATAGCGTCCTACCCGGATTTCCTCGATTGGCGTGCGCAGAATCACGTCTTCGACGGCATCGCGGCTTTCCGCACCGGCGACTTTACGCTGGTCGGCGCGAGCGACGCAGTGCACTTGCAGGGTGCGGTCGTCTCCGCGCAGCTTTTCTCGCTGCTTGACGTAAAGCCTGTGCTCGGACGCAGCTTCGCGCCCGAGGAGGATAGTCCCGCGGCGGCCGGCGGCACGGATCCCGTTATTCTCAGCCAGGAACTCTGGCAGCGCGAGTTCAGCTCTGATCCCTCGGTGATTGGACGCAAGATCGAGTTGAGCGGATCGCCATTCACCGTCGTCGGCGTCATGCCGCAGGGATTTCAGTACCCCATCCAGGCCGAGCCCGTCGAGCTATGGACCACGATAGCGGTTGACGCTCGCGGCGCGGATTCGATGACCACGCAGCGCGGCGCTCACTACCTTGACGTTCTGGGATTGCTGAAGCCGGGCGTCGCGATTCCGCGGGCGCAGGCCGAGATGACCGGGATCGCAAGCGCTTTGAACAAGGCGCATCCCGAAAACCGGCCGCGCACAGTGCGGATTGTGCCCGAACTCGACAGTCTGTCGGGACCGTTGCGCGCTCCGCTGTTCGTGCTGCTCGGAGCGGTCGGCTGCGTGTTACTGATCGTCTGCGCCAATGTCGCCAACCTGCTGCTGGCGCGCGCCAGCGGCCGGCAAAAAGAGATGGCAGTGCGTGCAGCGCTCGGATCGAGCCGGCCGCGCACCGTGTCTCAATTGTTGACGGAAAGCCTCACCCTTGGACTCCTCGGCGGGGCCGTGGGACTCGCTCTAGCCCTCGCGTTGCTTCAATTGTTGGTGCGCATCCTGCCAGTTGAGTTGCCGCGACTCAACCTGATCGGTCTCGACGTTCGCCTGCTGGGTTTCGCCTTTCTGATTTCGCTGGTGGCAGGAATTCTGTTTGGGCTCGTCCCGGCCTTCCAGCTTTCGAGAGTCAGCCTGACCGGCGCGCTGAGCGAAGGCGGTCGGGGCGGTGTGAGCGCCGGACGCGGTCACAATCGGGTTCGCAGCGTGCTTGTGGTGAGCGAGGTTGCTCTGGCCGTGGTACTCCTCGTCGGCGCCGGTCTGCTGGTCAAGAGCTTCCTGCGGCTCACCCGCGTCGATCCGGGGTTCGATCCGCACAATGTTCTGACGTTTCAGCTCGACTCGCCTGCCGGCCAACCGGACACGCAGTTGCCGGCGTTCTATCATCAGGTCGTCACGCGCATGGCCGCGCTTCCGGGCGCGATTTCAGCGAGCGCAGTGGCGTCGCTCCCTCTCACCGGGAACAACATCCAATCGAGCATTGAGATCGAGGGCCAGCCGACGCCAATCGGATCGCGTCCCATCGCAGATTTCAATGCGGTTGAAACGAATTACTTCCACACGATCGGCATACCGCTCGCCGCCGGCCGCGATTTCACCGAACAGGACGACGCGAAATCGCCGCCCGTGGTGATCGTCAACCAGGCGCTGGCGCGCCGCTTCTTCCCGAACGAAAACCCGATCGGAAAGCACGTCCGACCCGGAATCGGCAATGGCTATGGACCGGGCGAATCGCCGATGCGGGAAATCGTCGGCGTCGTCGGCGATGTGAAGCAGAGCGACCTGGGTGGGGAATCTGCGCCCGAGGCCTACGCTCCTCTGGCCCAGAGTCCGTTCAGCTCCATGATCATCGTGGTCCGTACCCAAATTGATCCGCGGGGCATTGTCGCGCCGGCGCGCCGCGCTGTGGCGTCGCTTGACCGGCACCTGCCGCTCTATCACGTGCTGACGCTCGACCAGTATTTCGCGGAATCCGTCTCCGAGCCGCGCCTGAGCACTCTGTTGCTCAGCAGCTTCGCAGGCCTGGCCGTGTTGCTCGCATGTCTCGGAGTGTACGGTGTGATTTCCTACATCGTGATCCAGCGGCGGCACGAGATCGGCGTTCGCATGGCGCTCGGCGCCGAAGCGTCCGAAGTTATGCGCTGGATGCTCGTGCGTGGGGTGGCGCTCGCCTCGGTGGGCGTCGCAATCGGACTTTCCGTCGCTCTCGGGCTCGCGCATCTGCTTTCCAGCGCGCTCTACGGTGTGCGTCCTTCGGACCCCGTGATCTTTTTGACGGCTCCGCTGGCTCTATTGAGCGTTGCGCTGCTCGCCAGCTACATCCCAGCGCGCCGTGCGGCGAGGGTCGATCCGATGGTGGCGCTTCGATATGAATGATTGCCGATTTTCGATTGCCGATTGACGATTGGGAGCGCTGAGACTCGGTGCAGCGTTTCGGCGTGGAGCGGTCGAGCGTGAGCCAAGCGATGGCGTGACAATTCGAGGAGGGGTCTTATGGACGACATTAGCAACGATCGCTCGGACTGGCCGGACTTCGATGCGGCGGCAAAGAGGACGATCGAGCAACATATGCGAAATTCCTTCGTTCACACCTACAAGCCCGTATTGGACGACGCGAACTACCGTTCGTTCGACACCATGGAAGAATATCGGCGGTGGTGCGAGGAAAACCTGCCGGACTGGCTGGGCTACAGCCGCGGCTAAGGAGCCGGCACGGCGACCTTTGAATCACTGCCAAAATTGTTGTCGTTCAGGGAATGGTTGAGGAAGAACGAAAGCTGAAGACGATGCGCTGGTCCTACAAGCTGCCTCTCCGTTTGCGATCGCTGCTTCGGAAGCGTGCGGTCGAGCGGGAGCTGAACGACGAGGTCCGCTTCCACCTCGACAAGCTGATCGAGGAATATGCAGCAAAAGGGCTGAAGCCGCAGGAGGCTCGATTCGCCGCGCTGCGCGAGTTGGGCGGCATGGAGCAGATCAAAGAGGAGTGTAGAGACATGCGCCGCGTGAATTTCGTCGCCAATCTGAGTCAAGACATTCGCTACGGCGTGCGTATGCTCGCCAAATCGCCAGGGTTCACCGCGGTGATCATTCTCTCGCTCGCGCTCGGCATCGGCGCCAACACCGCGATCTTCAGCCTGATCGACGCCGTAATGTTGAAATCGCTGCCGGTGCGGCAGCCGGAGCAGCTGATGCTGCTGAACTGGGTGTCCAAGGGCCAGTCCTATGTGATTTCGGACTACGACGGCGATTCCTGGGAGGACAGCAAAGGCCGCGACACGGGCACATCCTTCGCTTATCCGATTTACAAGGCCATCCGGGCGCGGAACAACTCGTTTTCCGATGTGCTGGGGTTCGCGGACGCCGACCAGCAGCTCAACCTGAATGTCGGCGGAACATCCGGGCTGGCCAAGGGCCAGTATGTGTCGGGGAATTACTTTTCGACGCTCGGTGTGGGGGCCGCCGCTGGACGCACCATTGTCGATTCCGATGACCAGGTGAACGCGGGCCCGGTGGCGGTGATCAGCTACGCCTATTGGACCAGCCGCTTTGGGCGTGACCCCTCCGTGGTGGGCAAGGCGATCGTGGTCAACAGCGTTCCGTTCACGCTCGTGGGCGTGGCTGCACCCGAGTTCTTCGGACTCCAGGCGGGACATCCCACCGATGCCTGGATCCCTCTCTCAACCCACATGCAAGTCGACCCGAGTTGGTCGCGCTGGCTGCCCAAGGGCGAGACCATCTTCTCAGTGCGCACTGAATGGTGGGTGTTGATGATGGCGCGCATGAAGCCGGGCGCAACCAAAGAGCAGGCGAGCGCGGCCCTCGATGTGATCGTGCAGCAGGAAACGTCCACGATAAAACCGCCTCCGCCGGGCGAGCGCCGTCACGACATGACCCTGCAGCTTCCCACCGTCGAGCTCGAGCCCGCGAGCGGCGGCCTCGGGGAGTTGCGTCGTCAATTCTCGCAGCCGCTGTGGGTGCTGATGTCGCTCGTCGGGCTTGTGCTAGTGATCGCCTGCGCGAACGTGGCGAATCTGTTGCTCGCGCGCTCGGAGCGCCGCCAAAAGGAGATCGCGGTGCGACTCGCGCTGGGCGCCGGCCGCCGCAGAATCATCCGGCAGTTGCTGACCGAGAGTCTCATGCTTGCCGCCGCGGGCGGTGCTTGTGGGGTGGTGCTCGCTTACTGGGGAAGCGGCCTGTTGCTGAGGTTCATGTCGGGCGGAGGCGACCAGCTTCACCTCTCGGTTTCCCCCGATCCGACCGTGCTGGGGTTCACGGTGCTCGTCTCGCTCCTCACTGGAACCATTTTCGGACTTGCTCCCGCTCTGCGCGGCACGCGTCTCGATCTTACGCCTGCCCTCAAAGAAGGGGCGGGCAGGATCGCCGGTGGAACGCCGGGCGGCGGCAGAATGCGTCCCACGCTCGGCAAGGGGTTGGTCATCGCGCAAGCTGCCATCTCACTCATGCTGCTGGTTGGCGCCGGCTTGTTCGTCCGGACGCTGCGCAACCTGATGACGGAGGATCTCGGTTTCGATCGCACCAATCTTCTGCTCTTCGGCATCGACGCCTCACGGGCCGGCTACAAAGGCGAGCGGCTGGCGAGTTTCTACCAGGAGATGCAGCGTCGTATCGAGGCCATCCCGGGCGTGCGCTCGGCGACCATGTCGCGCCATTTTCTGGTCAACGACGGTCAGGGCGGCGAAGGCGTGGTTATCGAGGGCTATGCTCCGAAGCCCGGCGAGGCCAATGCCGGCGGAGTGATCGGTATCTACACCCACTACGTCGGCTCGCGATTTTTCGAAACCCTCGGTATTCCGCTGTTGCTCGGGCGGACTATTCAGGATAGCGACACCGGAGCTGCGCCGAGAATCGGAGTGGTGAACCAGGCCTTTGCCAGGCACTACTTTGGCGCGTCCAGCCCCATTGGGCACCAATTCCGGTTCGGTTCTGCGGATCCCCTGGACATCACCATCGTGGGCGTGGCCGGAGACGCAACCTATGGCGATCTGCGCAAAGACCCTCCGCCCACCATATACGTTCCCTACGATCAACACCTCGGGATACTGGCCTGGCAGAACGTCGAGGTTCGCACCGCTGGGGATCCCATGGGCGTGGCCAACACACTGCGGCACGTGATCCGGGACTTGGACAGGAACGTTCCCATGCACGACCTGATGACCGAAACCGAGCAGATCGATCAGGCGACGTTTCAGGAACGGCTCTTCGCGCGACTCTCCGCTTTCTTTGCGCTGCTGGCGCTTACGCTCGCCTGCATTGGACTCTACGGGACGCTGTCGTATGCCGTGGCGCGCCGGACGAATGAAATCGGCATTCGCATGGCGATCGGCGCTGAGCGATCGGGCATCGTGCGGATGGTGCTCGCCGAGGCTCTGCTGCTCGCAGTACTGGGTGTCGCGATCGGGATTCCGGCGGCGCTCGGATCGTTACGGTTGATCTCGTCGCTGCTTTTCGGGCTGAACACGACCGATCCCGTCACGTTCGTCGTGGCTGCGCTTCTGCTGCTCTCGATCGCAGCGCTCGCAGGGTATCTGCCTGCGCGACGCGCCGCCAAGGTCGATCCCATGGTAGCGCTGCGATACGAGTGAACGTTCAACGATCCGGCTTGCCTGGCTTACGGCGTGACTTTGAACACCACGCCGTACCCGTTGGCGCCGCCATACGCTGTTGTGCCATAAAGATTGCCGCGCGCATCGAGGACAAGGCTGCTGTAGGAATACTGCCCGTCGGTGCCGCCGGTGAAGTTGTAGAGCGGATTATAGGACCACACGCCGCCCGACTCCGTCAGTTGGTACACGGTTCCGGCACTGTAAGTCCCGTCGCAGTGAGTGGTGGCATAGATATTCCCGGAACCGTCCAGAAGAATATCGCGGAACGTTCCGGAAATGCCCCAACCTGCGAGGCTGTTGAGGACGCTGAACTGCCAACTCCCGCCGGAGCGGCTCAACTCGAAGACCGTGCCGCCGCCACTCGAGCCACCGCCGCCACCGTCGGTGGCCGCGCCGTAGATGTTGCCGGATTGATCCAGAACCACGCCGGCGTAGGGAACGCCGCCGTCGCTCTCCAACTCAAAATTGTAGAGGACCGTCTCTTTCCAGCTCGAACCCGAAGGCGAGAGCTGGAAGACAGTTCCATAGGTGTATGTGCCGCCTGCAGAAGTGGTGCCGAAGAGTGCATCATGAGCGCCCACAGTGACGCCAGCGACGGGATTGGCGCCGTCTGTGCCGCCCGCGAAAGCATACAACACGCTCTCGGTGCCGCTCTTCACCTCGAAGACCACTCCCGTGCCGGCCGCGCCTCCGGCGAACGTCGTGCCGAAGAGGTTCCCTGCGGAATCGATGGTCAACCGGCCTTCAGGATTAGCTCCGTCGCTACCGCCTTCGAAGCTGTGCAGCACCGTCTCCTTGCCGCCCTTGCTCAGCTCGAACACGGTGCCGTCCCCGTCAGCTCCACCGTAGCAGGTGGTGCCATAGAGATTGCCCGCCTTATCGAGAATCAGAGCCGAATAGGGATTGCCCCCATCGCTGCCCCCGGTAAAGTTGTAAAGCACGTTTTCCTTGCCGCTCGTGTTGACCTCGAACACTGTCCCGGCTCCGTAGGTTCCGCCGCCCCAGGTCACACCATAAAGCGTTCCAGCTGCGTTAATCGCCAGACCGGCGTAAGGATTCACGCCGTCGCTTCCATCGCCAAAGCTGTGAACCACGGTGAAGGTTTGGGCGCCGGCCGATACTGCCACGAGGCTCAGCAACCCGAGTAAGAGAACGGCGATCGATATACGCGTGCCTGCAATGAGGCTTTGTGTCCGTTTCATAAGGTGACTTCCTCCATTTTGCTTTCTCCACAGAGTCCGGGCCTGGCCGGCCGTCCCCTGTCTACTTCAGACGTATTAATCTACGTACAATTGCGAAAGTCCGAATCATAGCATGAAAGAGCTTTCGCATGGTTACCATAACTTTAATTCGAGATACGTTACTGATGTTTAACCCCCCCGGCGCAAGGTATCGATCGTAGGCGCCGATTTTTCGCCGGCGGTTGTCAGAGTCTCATGCGAGAGCACCCGCGAGAGTGTCCAGAACCCCTCTCAGGCGAGCCTCATTATCGTTAACCTACTACATATCATGTACTAAGTTAATAAAAATGGGAGGCTAAATTACAAAACAAAACCGTCAGGTGATTCAAAACAAAGCGCTTACCGTTTGGCAACGCTCGTGCACTGTTCAAGTTGGGCGTCGGGGGGTGGGCTCCGTGCGAACGGCACGCTGTAACATTCCTTTTAAATCCTTTTCACATTCCGTAAACCATATTTTCACTTGTGGCTGTTACCTCTTTTGAGGAGGGGGAGACGAACTCAGTTCGGATCTCAAAGGAGGATTTTGCATGAGGCAAAGCCGTAACCGATTGATTGCTATTCTGCTGACCACCGCCTGCGTGTTCCTGGCAAGTGCCACGCACGCTGCCGGCCTTCCGAAACCGGGCAATGGTAAGTCTTCGACCAAGCCCACGCTCACCGCCAGCCATGTCCTGCTCATCAGCGTCGATGGCATGCACGCGGTGGACCTGATCAACTGTGCCAATGGAATCAGCGGGGTCAATGGAGGCCTGCCCTATTGCCCCAATCTCGCCAGCCTCAAGACTACGGGCTATGACTATCTTTATGCAGCGACTTCGCGACCCTCAGACTCGTTCCCGGGCTTGACCGCGCTTGTCACCGGCGGCTCACCACGAAGCGCCGGAGCTTATTACGACGTTGCCTACGACCGGGCACTCGATCCACCGACGGTCACAACCGGCAACGGGCTCGCAGGACTCCCCGGCGCCTGCACAGCAGGCGCGAACCCGAGCGGAACTACCACCGAATTCGATGAAGGTATTGACATCAATAAGTTGCTGCTAAACGGCGGCGCGCCCAAGGGCGTGGATGGTGGCGTTCAATCAATCGATCCGAAACGGCTGGAACGCGATCCGAGCAAGAACTGCCAGCCCGTTTATCCCTGGAATTTCATGCGCACGAATACGATTTTCGGGGTGGTCCACGCTGCCGGTGGGTATACTGCCTGGTCCGACAAGCATCCGTCGTATTCCTCGGTGAACGGTCCCGGCAACGGCACAAATGTGGACGATTACTTCTCGCCGGAGATCAACTCGATTCCGGTCGGCCTGCCGGGCGTCTACATCGGCAGTGAAAGTTGCAATCCTCTGCCCGACCAGACCGCCGTGTCTTCCTCGGATGCCTGGACCGACAGCTTCGAGAACATCCAGTGCTACGACACGCTGAAGGTCAACGCCATTCTGAACGAGATCGCCGGGAAGACGCACAACGGCTCCGGGTCTGCCCCGGTTCCCGAGGTGTTCGGAATGAATTTCCAGTCCGTCAGCGTCGGCCAGAAGCTGATCGAGAAGACGCTCAATCCGGTCGAGACGGGCGGCTACGTTGACGGTCAAGGTACGCCCACGACCGAACTGCTCGGCGAAATCGAGTTCGTGGACTATTCGATCGGTGAGATGATTTCAGCCCTGAAAAGCAACGGCGTCTACGACTCGACGGTGATCATCATCACCGCCAAGCACGGACAGAGCCCCATCGATTCCTCCCGCTACCTCGGGATATCGAATTCGACGAACGATCCGATAACGACTTCTCCCGCGACCATCGCATCCAACGCCAACTGCCTGCCTTATTCAGAATCGACGAACAACTCGACAGGCGTCGGGCCGACCGAAGACGACGTGTCGTTGCTCTGGTTGAACAACAGCTGCACTGCTTCCGACGTGGTGAACATGCTCGAGTCGCAATCGCCGTCGACCAGCAATATCGCGGGCATCGGCGAGATCTTCTGGGGAGCGGCGATCACACAGCTGTACAACCCGCCGGGGCTGGCTGCCGGTGACGACTCGCGCGCTCCCGACATCCTGGTCACGCCGAATATCGGTGTCACCTACTCGGGCAGCACCAAGAAGCTCGCCGAGCACGGCGGATTCTCTCATGACGACACCAACGTCATCATGCTGCTGTCGAATCCCGGCCTGACGGCCACCACCTTTACGGATGGGGTCGAGACGATGCAGGTGGCTCCAACCATCCTCCAGGTGTTGGGCCTCAATCCCCAGTCCCTGCAAGCGGTACAGCAGGAAGGGACGCAGGTCCTGCCGGGCTTCTAGGGCCGGGAATCTGGAACGATCGCTCCATTGGTCTGAACAATCGGCCTCTCCTCAAGAGCGCGGGGCTTGACTCCGCGCTCTTTTTTTTGCGCCTGTAGCGGCCGGGACCACAAGGTTTTTACAAAATATTGACATTCGCGTGACAGGCCGGGTGGTAATCTCGACACGCAGGTTTCCCTTATCACGTTCGAGGTGTTGGTACGGTGCGGTCCGATCCGAGCATTCCAACCCGCCTGCCCGGAGCCTGCAACCAGGAGGACCTGCCGATGCGATTCACGGTCAGATTAGCGCTTCCTTTGGCATTCGCAGCTGCCATCGCCGCCGGAGCGCCGGCACGCGCGCAATCCGCACCCGCCAATTCGATTTTCCGCGTCGTTCCCACGCCCAACGAGAACTTTAACAACGATCTGCTGGCTGCCTCGGCCTCCTCGCCGACGGATATCTGGGCGGTCGGCCAGTCCACAATCCATTACAACGGCACGAAGTGGATTGCTTATCCGGCTCCCATGATCGGCGGCAACAATACCAGCTTCCTGGGCGGCGTTGTGGACATTTCTCCGACGCTCGCCTGGGCTGCCGGTACGGTGAACATCGGACTGTCCAATCCAGGACAGGTGATCGAGCAGTGGAATGGAACGGCGTGGAGCGTGTATCAGGGTCCCACGTTTGGCGCCGGGGATCAGCCCGCCATCTACGCCATGGCCTACACGTCGGCGGATGACATCTGGGCGGTCGGCTCCCTCCTTTACGAGGAAGGCAACGCGTTGAGCGCTCTATTCGAGCATTGGGACGGGACCGCATGGTCCTACACCATCGGTGGTCCCGGCGTCCCGTTTCTGAATGGGGCTTCGGCAGACGCGACGAATGACGCGTGGGCGGTGGGTTACAATGAAGAGGTTATCGACGACGATTCCACGCTGGTGATGAACTGGAATGGATCGACCTGGCAGAGCATGTCGAGCCCGAACGTCGGCGCCGGCAACAATATCCTGGAAGGCGTGGTCGCGCTCGCGCCCGACAACGTCTGGGCCGTAGGCTACTCCACGCCCGAGCCCCCGCCAGAGCAGGTCGCCACACTGACGTTGATCGAACACTACGACGGCACAAGCTGGTCGGTTGTCCCCAGCCCCAACGTCGGCCCCGCCAACAGCTACCAGTCGAACCGGCTGTTCGGAATAACGGCGAATTCGTCGACCGACATCTATGCCTTCGGCTCCTATTTCGCCGCCGACGGCTCAGGCCACCAGATGACCCTGCTTCTCCACTGGAACGGCACGAAATGGGCGATCATCCCGAGTCCCAATCCGACCAAGGGCGATTTCCTCTCCGATCTTCTTTGGGCCGGAGTGGTGCCTTCGCCGGGCAACGTGTGGATCTTCGGAACCGAGGACGAAGCTCCGAACGAAGACACGCTGGCCATCAATACAACCAAGGGCGATTAGCGCGGCGGAGCAGCCAGGCCTCAGGGCGGTTTGAACCCCGCCCACCTTCGGTACTGTGCCGCGGATAAATGGATTCACTACGGGTTCTTCTCACCCGTCGTCACTGGTGCAGTGGTTTGCGACGTGTGATCGTGGATGATTTTCCAGCCGTCCGGAAACTTGCGGAAAATCAGCGTGAACACGCCGGTCGGTGCATCGTTCTGGCGCTTCAGATGAAAGCGGCCTACGACCACGGCAGCGTCAGAACCCAGCATCGTGACCTCGAGGTCGGAAAAATCAAGATGACCCATGGCGGCGCGATCGGGATACGTCTTTTTATAGCGGTTCAGAACCGGCCGCCATCCGCGGATGATGCCGCTCGATCCCACAAACTCCGTCTCGGGTGAGTTCCAATACCCCTGCATGAACGCGGATACGTTGCCGCGGTTCCAGGCCTTGACCTGCGCGTCGAGCACGGCTCGAACCTGCGCCGCATCGTCTGGACTCGCGGGTGCCGCGGCGGTCGCTTGGAGCATCACAGCGATCAATAGTACCGATCCCATCAAAGCCTCCTCGAAGACTCTCGCGACAACCGTCGCCCGCTGCCGATGGCCGCGGGCCCCGGGTGCTTACTTTCGCAAACGACCGCACACGCTGCCGACGGCATCGCTGCATCAGTGACTGTGATCACTGACCCTCGTGGCTTTCAAGTGTAGCCTCAAATCCGGATGCCTCGGAGCGTTCCTTGGCTCGGGAGAAACTACGATGACAAGTACTACACGCGACCTGATTGACGACTTTCTGGCGCAGAAGCGCCTGGCGCTGGTCGGCGTATCGCACGACCCCAAAGATTTCAGCCGCGCATTGTTTCGCGAACTGGCGAAGCGCGGGTATGACATGGTGCCGGTGAATCCAAATCTCATGGAGGTGGAAGGCAGCCTTTGTTTCGACTGCCTGCAGGACGTGGCGCCCGCAGTCGCCGGCGCGCTGGTGATGACTCCGCCCAGCCAGACCGAACAAGTGGTCCGCGACTGCGCGGAAGCACGCATCAAGCGCGTCTGGCTGCATCGCGGCGTGGGAAGGGGCGCCGTGTCGCGCGACGCGGTCGACTTTTGCCACGATCACGGCGTCAGCGTGGTCGAGGGATACTGTCCTTTCATGTTTCTGCCCGGCACGCCGGCCTTTCACCGGTTTCATGGGTTCTTCCTGAAGCTGGCGGGCCGATATCCAGCGGCGCACGCGGGAGTAGGGAATAGGGAGTAGCGAGTCGCGAGTAGGGACCGGGGTCTGGGAGCGGACAGCGCGAAGCTGGCAGTTTGCTCTTCAGGGGTGTAGACTCACTACGTTGCCACAGTTCTAAGGCACGGGCCATATCGGTTCTTCTTTTACTCTGCCGCTCGGGACGAACCGCCGCACGTACACGTCGAGCGCGGAGACTCCGCGGCCAAGTTCTGGCTAAGTCCTGTCCGGCTTGAACGAGACCATGGTTTTGCCCGAACTGAGCTTAGTCGGCTTGAGAAACTCGTGGAGGAACACCGCGCCCTTTTCTTAAGAGGATGGCATGAGTATTTCGGGAATTGATCTCAGAGAAGTGCCGGCTCGACACGTGAGCATCACTGACGAGGCGCTCGCACTGGATCTGGCCGACGGCCGTACCATTACCGTCCCTCTCGCTTGGTTTCCCCGGCTGGAGCACGGCACACTCGCCGAGCGGGCGAACTGGCGCTTGATCGGAGGCGGCCAGGGCGTGCATTGGCCGGACCTGGACGAAGACATCAGTGTCGAAGGCCTTCTCGCGGGACGGCACTCGGGTGAAAGCCAGGAATCGCTTCGCCGATGGCTCGATTCCCGCAACGGCGGCTGAGCCGGCTGTTGGACCATCGCCTGGGCCGGCCGCAGGCAAACACGGCATTCACGCCATGCAGGGCGTCCATCGAATTCTCCGCGTACTCTGGGCCGGGCTTCTCGGCTTCATCATCACCGCTGCCGGTTCCGGCGTCTGGGGCCTGTTTCTTACCGTCAATCTCAAGACCAGTGCCGGCGTGCCGTGGTCGGTCCTGCCCACCGCCGGATTTCTCTGGCTGTTCTGGCGATACCTCGGCGGTAGCGGTTGGCCGCGCAGCACGTCGGATGCACGACGCCGCTCGCTGCGTGCCAATCCGGTGCCCGGTCACGTGCTCGCATGGTCGTTGATTGCCGGCGTGCTGGCAATCGCAGCTTTTGCCGGATACTGGATCGTGTTCGCTCAGCTCGTGAAGATGCGCCCTGACCTCTTGTCCGACTACTCCAAAGTCCCGCTGCTGACCGTCGTCTTCATGATCGTGATGGGGTCGATCAATTCGCCGATTACCGAGGAGGCCGGATTCCGAGGCTACTGCCAGACGCGGCTGGAGC
>JASHQD010000450.1 GCA_030037755.1 Terriglobia bacterium | reverse complement strand
AGCGTCTCGGCCGCTGTCTGAAAGAGATTGACGAAGGCATCGAGCCGGCGAATGTGAGCGAGTTCGTGGGCGATCACCGCCTCGAGTTGCTGCTCGGAGAGGCCCGTCAGCGCAGTAATCGGCAGCAACACCATCGGGCGGAACCAGCCGATCACGGCGGGAGCGTCCAGCAAACGGGTCTCGCAGTAACGAATCGCGCGCCCGACGCCGAGGCGGCGCTCGAGGTCAAGGCAGATCTCAAGCAGCTCGGACCCCAGGGGCTGCACCTCGCGGCGGCGCAGCCGCGACAGTGCCAGCATTCCGCCCGCCGTGCGCAGGCTGAAGAGAACGACTCCGGCGAGCCACGCTTCGGCCAGCCAGAGGTAAAGATCCGGCCTTGGTCGCGGCGTGTGGCGTGAAACCGGAACCGCCCTGGTGAGGGCGGCTCCCACGGCGATCCAGCGCGCCGCGGTTTGTGAGACCTGGTGGGCCGCCGTGGAAGACCCCGCAAGAGTCCACCGAGGCGCCGAGCTTCTGGGGCGGACCACCAGGAATGTCACTGCAGGCGCGGCCAGCATCAGCACTAGAGCACCCACGGCGATCGCATATCGCGCCCGGGCGCTGCGGCACGCGGCCATCGCGGCCCAGGCGAGGCCCATAAGCGCGAGACCTTGCCACAGGAAATGCATCAATACCAGGCCGAGCGGATGGAGAACCGCGGGCGAGAACAGAAAATGGGTCATCGCAATCCCCTTTCGTAATCGTCGAGCATGCGCCGCAGCTCCTCGATCTCCTGGCGCGACGTGGGCCGGCCTTCGAGAGCATGCAGCATAAGCTGGCTCGCCGATCCGCCGAAGACGCGCTGCAGGACGTCATCGGCCAGCTCGCGCTTGGTCTCGTCGGCGGGACGCCTCGCCTCATAGACGTGGGCTCGCTGATTTTCGTTGCGGGTCACCATGCCTTTGGCAGCCATGATCTGGAGCAGCTTCAGCACCGTGGTGTAACCCACGTCCTTGCTCCGGCTCAGTTCTTCGTGGACTTCACGCACTGTGGACGGGCCGCGGTCCCATAACACGCGGAGAATCTCAAGCTCGCCGGCGGTCGGTTTCATCGTGCTTCGATTCATCATGGGCCCACAATATACGAAGGAATTCGTAATGTCAACGAAAATCTTCGTACGAAGAATATTTTTTTAACAGGCGCCCGGCCGGTCGATCTTTCTCCTTAAACCTCTCTTCCAGAATTTGCTCATTTCCACGCATATCTCGAGAACAAATCGCCACTTTAGCAAGTTCGATGTAGCCCCCTTTTGCTGATTCCAAAGGACATTCCAGCTTTGGGCCTAGCCCCCGGTTTTGGCTTATCTCGCTGATTCCATGGGACATTCCAGCTTTGGGTTGTGGATGTTTTTTCACGTTTTTTGCCTCACGGTGCTGATTCTAAAGGACATTCCAGCTTTGGGCCGAGCCGCTCTTCTGTATCTCGTTGATTCCATGAGACATTCCAGCTTTCAGGGCCTGGAGCTCTTTTGTGCGTTTTGTTCCGGCAAAAGACCGGGCAGATCACTGCTGTTTTCCCCCACGTCTCGGAACCGGGGCAGGATCGGATCGTCTGATTTCAGGGTATTTGCGCGGCGAGCCGCGAGCCAGGCAGGAGAGCGGGTTGGAAAGCGGAGGAGCATAGAATTCCGCAAAACGGGAGTTCTGCCCCAGCCGTAGAAGAGCAGTATAGCACAAGAACGGCAAAAGTCAAGTGATTTAATTTGAATGATCTAGGCTAGTTGATTCATACTACCCGCCGTGAAAAGGCCCGTGTGGGGCGCGACGAAGACAAATTCAGGCACATACATGAGCCGAGGCGCTTCGCGCATCGCGAGCATTGGCAGCCTGTGCCACTATCCGATCAGTCTTCCTGATCCCTAAAACCACAAGCTCGAAGAAGTGCCGCACGTACTTCGTCCCATCTTGACTCCCGAAGACTGCAGAGCGCCGCGCCGATTCGGTCCCGTTGGGCGAGGGAAACATGATCGAAGTTGAGTGCGCATACAACGGGCATTCCGTCGTCGGGAGATAGAATCACTTCCGTCGTCAGACCGCGGATGGTCCGTGTAACAGGTACGACGATGATCTGGTCCAGGCGGTCGACCACGTCGTTTCGGGTGAGGATGAGAACGGGACGTCGTTTGTCGGGCGGTCGGAAGGTGTACCAGCGGATCTCGCCGCGAGTCACGCAAAACTCTCCCAGCCCTCGCCTTCCCAAGCCAGCGGCTCCTCATCCGTGGAGAATTCGTCCTTCTGGGGAGGCAGAGCGTTGTAGCACGCACGATCGTCGCCTGCGGATCGCGTGCTGATCAATCGAAGCAGTCGAATTCTCTCTTTCGGCGACAGGGAGTCGATTAGAGGAACTACATCTTCGGCGCTAAGCGATTTTGGCATCGAAGCCATTCTAGCAGACGCCGGATAGATGCGGATTCGGCCGGGCGGCGGTTGTCAGTTGCCGGTTGATGGTTCCTGGTTCGTAGGTAGATCGTGGTTCGTAGATCGTCGTTCGTAGATCGTTGTTCGCGGCTCGGAATTCATGGGTGCGAGCTGTTTTCGAGCGTTGATTGGCCGCTTGCCAATACGGTCCGCGATCTACGATCTACGATCCAGCAACCGCCAAACCGCCAACCGGAAACCGACGACCGACAACCGGAAACCGGGAACCGACCGAAAAGCAAAGGGCGCCCAATACTCCAGGCGCCCTTGTGCCGCTCGTCGCACTGCGATCGGGCTAGAAGTACACCTTTCCACTGAGCTGCAGCACGCGCTCGGCGAGGCCGCTGGCCGTGGTGGTTCCGAGGATGCGCCCGAAGTTCGGATTGTTGACATCTCCAACGGGAGACGCGAATTGGGCGTGGTTGAACGTGTTGAAGGCTTCGAACCTCAGCTCGATGAACTTCGACTCGGTGATGTGGATGTCCTTAAGGAGCGACATGTCGAAGTTATCGATGCCCGGCCCGTAGAACGGATTCCGCGAGGAATCGCCGATTCCGGTACCCGGCGCGGCCGAAGTGAAGGCCGCCGGATTGAACCAGTAGTTGGGCAATCCGTTGATGTTGTAATTGCGCGGATTGCTGATGTTGAGGGCCACGCCCGGCACGACGTTCGGACGATCCCAGCAGGGCACGTCGACCACTTCGGCCGCCGCCCAGCAGGTATCCGACGGGTTGGCGCTGTTCGAGACCAGAACGGGGAATCCATGCTGGAACGTCATGATGCCCACCAGTTTCCAGCCGTCCGTCAGCGGGCGCCAGCGTTGGACGAAGTGATAGAACGGCAGCGTGTAGTCATAGTTCAGCACGAAGCGCTGCGGAGCGTCGTTATCCGAGGGCGCGTACATGGAAGCGAAGCTGAACGGATTGATGCCCGGACCCACAAAGCCGGCCTGGTTGTCGAAGGTGGAGTTCTGGTCGAAGTAGCGCGACCAGGTGTAGGCCGCGAGGAATTCGAGCCCGTGACTGAAGTGCTTGTTCAACGAGACCTGCAGCGAGTTGTAATTGGAGTTGAACTCCGTGGCCTGCTGGTTGATGGCCGCGATTCCCGTGGTCAGCGGATTGTAAGGGAACGTGCCGGCGGCACAAGTACCGAGGTTGGCCGCAGTGCAGCCGGCCGCCGCGGCGGCGGGATTCGCCCCGTTCTGCCCGGCCGGATTCAGTTCGTAGGCGCCCTCGAGGTGATGGGCAACGTTGCCGACGTAGCCTACGCTGAGAAGCATGGAGCCGGTCAGTTGGCGCTCAACCGTCAGGTTATAGTTTGTCGAGACGGGCACACCGAAGTTTTTGCTCAGCGTATTGATGGTGAGCGGCTCCAGCGGCGCGAAGTTGACAGCGGTGCCCGCAGGAGGAGCGGTGTACGGGAAAGGGTTCGCCGTCGAGCAGGCTGCGGGCGTCGCTCCTCCGCAGTAGCCGGCGTACGGATTGGCAAGGCCTGGGCTTCCACCGATTCCACCCACTCCGAACGAAGTCACGGAGAAGGGCGGCGTGGAAAGGTTCTGGAGAGCCAGTTCCTCTTCCGAGCGGTTGTAATACATGCCCACGCCGGCGTGGACGCTCCACTTTTGCGAGCTGCCGGGACTCCAGGCGATGCCGAGCCGCGGAGCAAAATCGGTGAGCGGCGTGCCGACTCCGCCCGCGCTGTTGATGCCCTTGTCGCCCGGCCAGAGCACTCCCAGAGGCGCGGTCGGGAAGACGGTGGATTGCTCGCCCGGACGGAAGGCATTCACGTCACGGCCGTTGTAGTACAGGTTCTCGTACGGCGTCTCGATATCCCAGCCGAGTCCGTACGTCAGGGTCACATTGGGCTGGATCCTGAATTCGTCCTGGAAGTACGAGTAGTACTCGCGCGCCCGGGCGTCGATCACCGATCCGTTCTCCTGCACGTACTGATCGGGCAGCCCGAGCAGGAAGTCGGCGCCCGGGTCGCCCGTCGAATAGGGACCTGTTCCGGCGAAGGAATAGAACCCGCTCAGGAACGCGTAGAACGGGTTGTAGACTTGGTACCGGTCCATGCTGAAGCCCGCTTTGAACGCGTGCCGTCCCACGATCTTCGAGAAGTTGTCGATTGCCTGATAGGTGTTTTCAAGCCGCGGTTGCGGTCCGAACTCGCTGAAACCGAGCGTAAAGAGTCCCGTCACGCTGATCACCGGGAGCGACGCCACCGCGGGGTTCTGCGGATTGATGCCCGAGAAACCGTAGCTGGTGGGATCGACCGGGTTCACCGGATTCACCGCGTTGAAATTGAAGCGGAAATATCCGAAGCGGGCTTCGTTGAGCGTGTCGCCGTTGAAGATGTGGTTCCAGGCGAGGGCATACTGCTGGGCGTGGAACTGATTCTCCGCGGCAAAGCCGGGAAGGCTGGCGCCGGCAAAGGGAAGCGTGTTGGTATTGGGAGTCCGCTCCCAGAGCCAGTAACCCCAGATCGAGTCCTGCGGGCGGATGTTCTCGTCGATGCGCGTGATGTACTGGTCGTCGAGTCCGGACGTGACCGGATTGAATGTGTATCCGTTGCCCGGCACGTTCGGCAGGGGCACGTACTGGTTGGTCAGCTTCACGGCCAGCGGGTTGAGGTCGGCGTTCGGAATCGTTCCGCCCGAGAAGATCGTCGAGTAGGGCGTTCCCGCGGGATAGGTGGCTCCGTTGTCGCCAATGAGCGGGGCCGCGGAGATGCCGCCCGAGGTCGCGAGGTCCGAAAAGTCCCCACTTCGCTCGCTTGCGCTGAACACCGTAGGAACAGCGAACGCCTGGGGTACGGTATTGCGCGTCCCCTGGTAGGAGAAGAAGAAGAACGTCTTGTCCTTGCCGTTGTAAACGTGCGGGATGTCGACCGGTCCGCCGATGGTGCCGCCGAACTGGTTCTGATGGAACGGCGTGACCGTCGGCTGAAAGAAGTTCCGCGCATCGAGGCCCGTGTCGCGGTAGAACTCGAAAAGATCACCGTGAATCGCGTTGGTTCCGCTCTTGATCACGGCGTTCAGGACGGCTCCGGAATTGCGGCCGTACTCGGGATTGATGGTGCTCGTCACCATGTGAAACTCGCCGATGGCGTCGGGGCTCGGAATCACTCCGGCCGTATTCAGCGAGATGTCGGCCGTGTCGACGCCGTTCACCAGGAACGAATTCTGCTGCGTCTGCGAGCCGTTGGTCGAGAAGTTCGTGCCGCCCATTCCGGTGCCGAAGCGGTCGGATCCGCCGACTACTCCGGGCTGAAGCTGCTGCAACTGGATCCAGTTTCTGCCGTTCAGGGGCAAGTCGACGATGGTGTTGCCGGTGACCGTGGTTCCCAGCTGCATGCTGGTGGTGTTGATCTGAGCGGCATTCGCTTCCACGGTGACCTGTGTCGCGGTAGCGCCCACTTGCAGCGTCGCGTTGGCCACGTACACTTGGTTGACACTCAGTTGAATGCCTGTGCTCTCGAACTTCGTGAAACCGGTGGCAGTCACGGTGACGTCGTAACTGCCGGGAGCGAGCAGGTTCTCGACATCGAAGCTGCCGTCCTGATTGGTGACGGTGGTACGGGTCACACCGGTCGACGTGTTGGTAACGGTAACGGTCGCGTTGGGAACGCTGGCGCCGCTTTGGTCGGCGACAGTGCCGCGAATGGTCCCGTAAAGATTGTCGGCAAGAGCGGGAGCCACTGCCATCAACAGGAAAAACATTGCGGCAACTAGGCTACCTAGAATCCTGCGGGGGAAACGGCTGCGGTATGCACTTTCGGGCATGCGGAGTCCTCCACTAAGGGTTTCCTCCGACCCGGCGATGACAAAAGCAATCAGGGGTCCATTTGAACTTGTTGGCTACGGTGAGTTGTCGAATCAGTGAGATAACGGCCGCCGGCGGGTCAAGACTACACTCTTCGGCTACTGGAATCCGCAGGGTCTCTACTGAAAATCATAGGAACAGCCACAGCGAAGCACAGGGCTGATATTCCGCGAAGAAGGAGGCCGTAGGGTTCCGGCAGGCACGCAGTCCGAGAAAAACGGTTTCTCCGGACCGACCAATCGACGAAACCGTCAGCAAGTTCATGAATGATTCATTCCGGCGAAGCGTACGTGCTATCGAACATAACCGGGTTCGCGTATGTTCTGGCGCCCGCGGCGCGATAATTTTCAATCGCGTGCTTCCCTGGAGCGTATACTGCTTGAGCAGGGGGATGGGGTCGCATCAGGACGCATGTCGAGCTGAGAGGTGCGATACCAGCAGGCAGAGCCGCTCGCCTTCGACCAAGGGCGGCACATTCTACAAGGAGGAAAGACCGATGAAGAGAGTTCTTTCGACTCTTGGTTTGGCGGCCGCGACGCTGGCAGCTCTCGGGTTTCTGTCCGTGGGGCAGTTGCGCGCTGATTCCTGGACGGGCTGGATCAGCGACAGCGGCTGCGGCGCCAAGGGTGCGGCGGCCAAGCACAAGGACTGCGCCTTGAAGTGCGTCAAGGGCGGCGGCAGCTACGTCTTCGTTGACTCCGCCACGAAGGCAGTGACTCCCATCCACAATCAGGACGCCGTGAACGCCAGCGACGTCGGCATGGAAGTGACTGTCACCGGCAGCATGACCGATGACAAGCAAATCCACGTTGAAAGCATCGCCCCTGCCGCGAAGCCTTCAACCTAGCCCATTTGCGACACAGCCTTGGAAGCCGCCAGTCCAACCCGTGGCTGGCGGCTTTTTCTTTCCTCCCGATCGCCTGACGTCCCCGTCAAAGCACGCGAGGCCGAGATAGGTTATGCTCGGATTGCAGAGATCCATGAGCAGTCTTCTCGCCATAACCCTGATCGGCTTCCTGCTTGGCATGCGGCACGCCACTGATGCCGACCACGTCATCGCCGTCACCACGATTGTCAGCCGTCAGCGTTCGCTCGGCAGCGCGGCGCTTATCGGAGCCTTCTGGGGGATTGGTCACACCCTCACGATCGCTGCCGTGGGCAGCGCCATCATTCTTTTCAACGTGGTGATTCCGCCGCGTGTGGGTCTGAGTATGGAACTGGCGGTGGGAATCATGCTGGTCCTGCTCGGCATTCTGAATCTCACGGGCATTTCGCGAAGCATCACGGAACGCTTTACTCCGGACCTCGCCGGCGGACACTCCCACGCGCACCAGCACGGCGATTACGTCCACACGCACACGCACGGCCATGCGCCCGGACATCACGGTCACGCCGAGGACGCCACGCCGCAAGCCAGGCTGGATCGCCGCTTCGGGCGGCTTGGCGCCTACCAGGCGATTCGCCCCCTGATCGTTGGACTCGTTCATGGCCTCGCCGGATCAGCCGCGGTGGCGCTGCTGGTGCTGGCGACTATCCATAAGCCCGTCCAGGCTGTCATCTATTTGCTTGTGTTCGGAGTGGGAACCATAGCCGGCATGGTACTCATCACGGCCGTCATCGCGGTGCCGTACGCCTACACGGCGCGCTTCTCGCGACTGAATGCCGGTCTCGCGGCGGCATCGGGGGTAGTCAGCTTGTGCTTCGGCCTCTTCATCGCTTACCACATCGGCTTTGGCGATGGCTTGTTCACCGGTCATCCGAACTGGACGCCCCAATAACGCCTGAGTTGTGCCACAATGTAGGCCCTCGGCTAACCTCAGGGGGAATCTCGATTCAGAAAGGAGTGTTCGATGTCCACCTACATCACTCTCTTCCGTTGGACCCAAAAGGGAATTGAGAACGTCAAAGACTCGCCGAGTCGGCTCGATGCGATCAAGAAAGCCATGGCCGCCGCCGGCGGACGCTTCATCGCCTTCTATCTCACAACCGGCCAGTACGATGCTATCGCCATCGGCGAGTGGCCGGATGATCAAACTATGGCCATGGCGGCGCTTGCCGGCGGCTCGCAAGGATTCATTCGTTCGGAAACGTTGAAAGCTTTCACCGAAGACGAATATCGGAAAATCATCGCGTCCTTGCCTTAGCCGGCTACAGCACGCCGGTTTGAGCGGCTGCTTGCAGCGCTTCGAGATACTTGTAGCCGCTCCCGGTCAAGAACAAAACGACGCTTTCTGACTCCGATACCAGGTCCCGCTGCCGCAATAACTCGAGCGCCGCGAGTGTAGCGCCGCCTTCAGGCGAAGTCACCAGGCCTTCGGCTTCGGCGATCTCGCGAACGGCGCGCAACATCGCGTCATCATCCACAGCCACGGCGGTGCCGCCGCTCTCGCGGATTGCGCTCAGGATCAGGGCATCGCCGACCGCGGACGGCACGCGCAGACCGCTCGCGATCGTCGCAGGATCCATCCACTCCTCGGCGCGCTTCGCACCGCGCTCGAAGGCACGCACCATGGGCGCGCAGCCTGTGGCCTGGACGGCGATCATCCGCGGACGCTTGCCGCTGGTCCAGCCAAGCTGCTCCATCTCGGCAAATGCCTTCCACATGCCGACGAGTCCCGTACCGCCGCCCGTGGGATAAATCATCACGTCGGGCACGCCTCCGTCGAGTTGCTCGACGACCTCGTAGGCCATCGTCTTTTTGCCTTCAATGCGGTACGGCTCCTTCAGCGTTGATATGTCAAACCAGCCCTCGGATCGAATGCGCTCGCCGAGCGCGCGTCCGCAATCCTTGATACTGCCTGCGATCAGTTTCACTTCCGCCCCGAGAATCGCGCACTCGAGGCGATTCATCACGGGCGTGCCTTCCGGCATGTAGACGAGAGCGTCGAGCCCGGCTGCGGCGGCGTAAGCGGCCATCGCTCCGCCGGCGTTTCCGGCGGACGGAATCGCCACTTTGCGCGCGCCGAGTTCGCGCGCCATGCTGATGGCGACCGACTGCCCGCGGGCCTTGAACGATCCCGTGGGATTCGTTCCTTCATCCTTGAGATACAGGTGCGGAAGTCCCAGCCGCTGGCCGAGCCGCGTGGCACGCAGCAGCGGCGTGAATCCTTCGCCGAGAGTCACCGGCGATTTGTCGAGATCGAGTGGCAGGACCTCGCGATAACGCCACAGCGTCTTCGCCCGCGACGTCACGGCATCGCGCGGCATCGTATCCGGCCCAAGTCGATAGCGGACCAGCAGCGGCCCGCCGCAGTCGCAGAGGTTATAGAGCCGTCCGGGAGCGAGTTGCTTCCCGCAGCGCGAACATTCGATGTGTGTAACGTTGGAAGAAGTCATGTGCTTTTACGTCCTGACGTCGATGCGGCGGCAGGGTAAGACTCGAAACTGGAAATTCGAAACTCGAACCGCGGTCGCGGAGGAATCGATCGTGCGACCGGATTTCGAATTCCGCGTTTCGATTGCCGCTTCCTTACGCCCATCTCGATTCCTAAGCGGCGACCCTTTAGAATAAAGGATGACGGAATTCCCTGATGCCCATTCGATTGATTGCCGTTGATCTGGACGGCACACTCCTGAACTCGGCCGTGGAAATCTCCGCCGCGAACCGCGAGGCATTGCGCGCCGCCGCGGAACGCGGCATCGAGATCGCGATTGTGACCGGGCGCCGCTTTCATTCGGCGCGAAATCTGCTGACATCTCTCGGCTTCCCCTTGACGCTGATCTCATCGAACGGCGCTCGCATCAGCGGCCTGGATGGTGAAGTGTGCCACCGAAATTTCCTGCCCGGAGCCGTCGCGCGCCGGGTGCTGAGCGCCACGCCGCAGTTTCGTCCTTATGCGGTGGTGATTTACGACATTGGCGGACCCGGCCAGGTCATGATGCAGCACAACGCGGCGCTCGATGGGCCGCTCGGCTGGTATCGAAAGAACGCGCCCGAGGCGCTGCTCGAGGTTGCGGACCTGGAAGCCGCCACGCTCCCGGAACGCCGGGACGTAATCCAGGTGCTGTTCAGCGGTCCGCCGCTCCTGGTCGAACCGGCGGCGCCGCTGCTCCAGGCGTCTGAGCTTGCTTCGTACCTCAACCTCACCTGGACGCGATATCCGGCGCGGAATACCGTGCTGCTGGACGTGATGAATCGCGGCTGCACCAAGGGCGCGGCCTTGCGCATCTGGGCTGAGCGGCGCGGTATCGAAGCGAGCGAGATCATGGCCGTGGGCGATAACCACAACGATCGCGAGATGCTGGAATTTGCGGGACTCCCGGTGGTCATGGGCAACGCCGAGCCGGGCGTGTGCTGCGACGGCTGGGCCGTGACGCTCTCCAACGACGAAGACGGCGTGGCCGCCGCCGTCCACCAATTCTGCCTGTAGCGGCGCTCTATGAGCGCCGGTCCTCAACTTCTCAGACTTTCGGCGCTCCCAGAGCGCCGCTACAGCAAGTTGCTCCCGAGCGCCGGTCACTGCTGGATCACTTCCGCATCTGGCGGCGGCACAAATGTGAACATTCCCGGCGACACCGCAGCGTTGCGCTTGATGCCTTCAAACGTAAACTCCATCCTGGTCTCATCCGGATACGTAACCACCAGGCGCCGAATGTCAAACTGCGGCGTCACTTCCACAAGCACATCCCGATACTCCTGGTCGTAACCGCGCTTGGGATACGCGCGCAGCACGCGATCGGCGGGATCGGCGGCGCCGGCCGAATCCGCAAATTCGATTTTCGAAAAGGCGCGGCGCAGATTCACGTGCGAGACCAGCAGATCGAGCGGCACACGCACGTCCGCGCTCTCCTTCAGCGGCGTGCGCGTCAGCTGCTTTTCCGCAGGCACCCAGAGGAGCACTTCCTTGCCGTCAGAGAGAAAGAGCTTCGACTCCGGCTTCTCGTAGTCCCAGCGCATTCTGCCGCCGCGCGCCAGCGTCACCTCGCCGGACTCGACGCGGGTGCGATTCCACGCTGAGTATTGCTGCGTGAACGCGGCATGCAGCGTGCGCACTCCACGATAGCTCGCCTCGAAGCCTTGCACGCAGGCATCGATTGACATGCAAGGACCAGCGGCGGCGGAGCCGGAATTCGCGGCGCGCACGAGGGCCGGAGCGAGCAGCGCCAGCAGTGCAGCACCCAAACATCGCATCCCGTCTCGTTCAGTGCGCCTGGTGCGCCGAACCCGTCTCCGGGCTGGCAGATTCATTCGCGGCCTCCTCCTGCAACCTATGAAAGGCGTCGAGCGCCGTCTGGTTGTCCGGATCGATCTTGAAGCCCTGCGCGTATTCGGCGAACGCCTCTGGATATCGCCCGTCGGCGCCATAAAGCAACGCCAGCATGAAATGGACCCTGGGATCGCCTGGTTCGAGCGTTTCGGCCGCTTTGAAATCTCGCTGGGCCTCTGAGGTATCGCCCTGCCGCCAGCGCGAAAGGCCGAGTCCGAACCAGGCGGCGAGGTTGGGCTGCAGGGCCAGCGACGCGTGGAACTGCGCCTCGGCATCGGCAAAACGATCTTCATCGAAATTAACCTGGCCGAGTTGGTCGTGCGCGAGGATACTCAACGGCGAAAGCCGCACCGCCGTCTGAAATTCCCGCCCGGCATCGTCCTCGAGCCCCATCTTTTGATACGCCAGGCCAAGGTCGATGTGCGAACCGGTATCGTTCGGCGCGATTTGTACCGCGCGCTTCAGATCGGCCACAGCCTCGTCGTAGCGTTGCTCTTCGGTGAGCAGCAACCCGAGGTTCGATAGCACCACGACCGCATCAGGCTCGATCGCGGCGGCGGCGCGCCATTCCCTTTCCGCAAGCTGTCTCTGCCCCAGCTCCCAGTAATACTTCCCGAAATCCGCGTGCATGGCGTAAGAATTCGGCGATGCCGCCAGCGCGCTCTGATAAAACCGCACGTCGTCGCGCCAGTCGCGATTCCGGACGACGATGCGCGCCGCCGCCAGGAACGCCAGCAGCGCCGCCGCCGCCGCGATCACCACGCGCCACGGCTTCCCGCGAAGCTCGGCCCACTTCACAAGCTCGGTTCCCGACCACGCCAGAATCCAGCAGAAGCCGACGGAGGGAAGATAGAGATAGCGTTCGGCAAATGCCGCCGTGGGCATGATGCGTATGTTCAGGACGGGCAGCAGCGTGACGAGGAACCAGATGAGGCCGAACGAAACCATGCGAGCGCGCCGCCAGCAGAATGCAAAGAGGGCCGCACTTGCGAGCACCACCAGGATTCCGCCCAGCACCTGCGGTAGCAGCACGGACCACGAGCCCGGGAAGACGTAATAGGCCGAGAGCCGCGCCGGCCATAGCATCTTGGCAACGTATTGGAACAGCAATGCGCCCGCGGACAGGATCTCCTTCTCCAAGGCGAGCCCGGAACGCGAGGGAGACGGCATGAACGCGCCCAGGAAATGCGCTCGCACCAGCAGGTAAATCGGCACCAATGCCCATGCCGGTGCATAGCGCGCAATTTTCTCCGCGATCGTAGTCCGACCCCGGTCGTCCCGGTAAAGATGCTCGAATATCGTCGAGACCACCGGGAGCATCACCGCCTGCTCCTTGGAGAGAAGACCCAGAGCCATGCATACGAGCACTCCAGCCTGGGCGCCCACCCATCGCCGCGAAGGGCGCGAAGTGGTGAGCCGCGGAATGCCCAGATAAAACCAGAATCCAGCGAGGAAGAACAGCGTCAGCTCGATATCCGTTACCGCGCCGACCCAGTCCACCGATTCGGTATGAATCGGATGCAAGGCGAAGATCAGGGCCGCCAGAATGGCGACATTCCTGTCGCCGAACAGCCTTGCGGTCAGCTTGTAGACCAGCAACACGACCGCGAGATGCATCAGTAGATTCACCAGGTGGAAAACGAAGGCGTTAGCGCCGAAACCCCGGTAGCACATCAGGTACCCGAAGAGCATCAGTGGCCGGTAGTAGTTCGTCACCCCGGCAGAGCCGCCCAGAAAAGACCAGACGGAGGTTGTGAAAATCGGGCGCAGATAATGGAAGCTCCGCAGGTAGGGATTGGTCAGGATCTGCTGATGATCGTCGTAGACGAAGCCGTTGCCGAGCGCGTTGAGATAGGGCACTGCCGCGACCGCCAGAAGCGCTCCAATGGTGAGCCAACGGCCCTTTGGGCCGGCGGAATCGGACTGGATCGCGCCCGTCTGTTCCCGAATCTCCACTGCGCTCAGGTCCTCTTCGTTCTCGAATCTCAAGTTTCAGGGCAGGCTCCTGTGGCCGCCCCAAAATGGCCGAACGGCCTCGAAATGGCCGGCCACAACCGGGTCCGCCTCTAGTTCAATGCGTGCTGCCCGTACCCGATTCCTGGAAGCTCATGCCGCCGACGGGCACCAGCAGGCCGCCATCGACGGCGATTGCAGCTCCAGTGACAAACGAAGCGAGGTCGCTGGACAGAAAAGCAATCACTCGCGCGACCTCCTCAGGCGTGCCGATCCTGCCCCGGATATGCATCGCGTCGCAGGCCTGGATCACGCGCTGCGGGTCACTGTCGAGGCTCGCAGCCCAATGCAGCATCGGGGTGTCGATCGTTCCAGGCAGAACGCAATTCGCGCGGATGTTTTGCTTCCCGAAATCGAGAGCGATGCTCCGCGTCAACCCCAGCAGTGCATGCTTGCTGGCCACGTAGTGGGCGGAATTGCGCTGGGCCATGACGGATTGGACCGATCCCGTGATCACGATAGCGCCGCCTCCGCGCGCGATCATGTGCGGTATGGCGTATTTTGAGACGAGAAAGGCGCTCTTCAGATTCGCGTCGAGCACCTCGTCCCATTCCCGCTCGGAAAGGCTCACCACGGTGCCGTAGCGCTGGATGCCGGCGTTGTTCACGAGCACGTCAATGCCGCCGAAACGGGAGACGACTGCGCCGGTCATCTGCTCGACTTCGGCCGCGACGGCTACGTCGCAGTTGAAGTAATCAGCCGGGTATGTCTTGTCGCGCATTTCGGCCAGGACTTCGTGCCCATTTTGTGCGTCGCGATCGACAATGGCCACGGCAGCCCCGCGAGCCGCGAACTCGCGAACGCAGGCTCGTCCGATTCCCGACGCGCCGCCCGTCACCATGACGACTTTATTCGTGAAATCCATATCCATATGCAGGCTCAGCCTCAATGATCGCATCAAAGTACGTTAGAATACGTGAGAATCAGGGTGGAACCCGGGGCGACGTTTTGTGTTACGCCTGGCGGGAGGATCCGTTGACCGAGCAGCGTCCCGCCTTGAACCCGCCCAGTCCGGGGCCCGCCAGCATCCGCAATGCCGGCCGGGGGACCGTCATCATCACCGCCGCCGTGGCGGCTTTGGGCGGGCTTCTCTTCGGCTACGACACCAGCGTGATCTCCGGCGCGATGCTTTTCCTTCGCGCCGACTTTCATCTTTCCAGCACGCAGCTCGAGTTTGCCGTCGGCATCGCTCTCGCAGGGGCGCTGGCGGGATCGGCAGTCGCCGGATACGGTACCGACCGCTGGGGCCGCCGGACGGTTTTGCTGGCCACCGGCATCGGTTTCGGTCTCTTTTCGGTATTCAGCGGCCTGTCGTTGGGTCTCGTGTCGTTCTCGATCGCGCGCTTCTTCGTCGGGGCGTGCATCGGAGTCGCCTCACTGGTCACGCCCCTGTATCTTGCCGAAATGTCGCCGGCGAGGATCCGGGGCGCGCTGGTTTCACTCAATCAACTCGCCATCACCGTGGGCATCGTGGTTGCCTACTTCGTCGATTATGCCCTGGCGGCAGGCCGCGATTGGCGCTGGATGTTCATCACCGCGGTTTTTCCTGCCATCGTCCTCGTGATCGGAATGCTTGTGCTCCCGGAGAGCCCGAGGTGGCTCGCCCGGAAGGGAGATCGCGATCGCGCGCTGCGGGGTTTTTACCGACTGGGCCGCGGCGATGAAGCCGAGGCCGAATTGCGCGAGGTCGAGCAGGCGCTGCAGGAGGAACGAGAGGGATTCCTGGCTCTTTTCCGTCCCGGATTCCGCATGGCCGTGCTTGTGGGCGTAGGGCTCGCCATCCTTCAGCAGATTAGCGGAATCAACACCATCATCTACTATTCCCCTGAGATCCTCCGGATTTCGGGGTATCCCTCGGCGAAAGCCGCCATACTAGCCGCAGCCGTCATTGGCGTGGCCAACGTGCTGGTGACGATCCTCTCGATCTTTCTGGTTGATCGTCTCGGGCGGCGGTTTCTGCTTCTTTTCGGCACCGCCGGCATGACCGGGGCGCTGGCGCTGATCGGCTACGCGTTCTATCGCCAGGCCGCGGGGGTCGTCGTCTTCTACGAAATGATCGCCTACGTCGTCTTCTTCGGTATTGGATTGGGTCCGGTGATGTGGCTCTTGATCTCCGAAATCTATCCGACCAAAATCCGCGGCAAAGCGATGTCGCTCGCGACGCTTTCAGTTTGGGGAGCGAATTGGCTGGTGGCCGGGACGTTTCTCTCCCTGATTCACGCGGCAGGGCCGGCCGGAACCTTTTGGATATTCGGCTTCATCTGCATTCTGGCTTTCGCGTTTTGCTTTGCTTTCGTCCCGGAAACCAAGGGCAAGACGCTCGAGGCGATCGAAGCCCATTGGCGGAGCTTTAGCCACGAGAATAGTTCTTGATCGGGCGTAGACTGGAATGGGGCCCCGGTTCATCCCCACAAGGAGAATCGAAATGGACCGCTCTCTTGTTGGGAAAGATCTGCCAACCGCCCTCCGAATACTCGCAGTTTTGACCCTCCTGGCGGCAAGCGCGCCATCGCCCGCTTCCGCGCAGAGTCCCACGAGCGCACAGACGAACTATCCATGGTCTGATCGGACTCTATCGCCCGACGCACGCGCCGATCTGGTCATCGCGCAAATGACGCTCGATGAAAAGATCACTCTGGTCCACGGTGTAGAGGGACCGCTGGCGCAGCAGAATTCGCTGGGCGGCGCCGGGTACGTCCCGGGGATTCCGCGCCTCGGGATTCCGGCATTGCAGATGACCGACGGCAGGTCCGGCGTGGCGAACATCGGGTCGCGAGGACGCTACGCGACGGCCTTGCCCAGCTCTCTAGCCAACGCTGCCAGTTGGGATTTGGAGAGCGCCTACCAGTACGGAGCCTTAATCGGCACGGAGGTCCGCGATCTCGGCTTTAACGTGTCGCTGGGCGGAACGGCCAACATTATTCGCGAGCCGCGCAACGGGCGGAACTTCGAATGTCTCGGCGAGGACCCGATTCTCGTTGGCAAGATGCTGGGCCGCGAACTCAAGGGCACGCAAGACCAGCAGGTGATCGGAAACATCAACCGGTATGCGGTCAATGACCAGGAAACGGGCCGCTTCATCGGCAATTCAGTGATCGGCAAGCGCGCCATGCAGGAGACCGACCTCCTGGCTTTTCAGATCGCCATCAAGGAGTCGAACGTCGGAACCGTGATGTGCGCTTACAACCGGCTCAACGGCGTCTACGCTTGCCAGGATCCCTACCTGCTGAGCGATGCTTTGAAGAAGGCCTGGGGCTACCGCGGCTGGGTGATGACGGACTGGGGAGCCGCCCACAGCACGGTCCCGTCGGCTCTCGCCGGCCTCGACCAGGAGATGCCCACCGGCCGATTCTTCGGTGACCCGCTGAAGGCTGCGGTCGCGAGCGGTCAAGTCCCCATGGCGCGCCTCGACGACATGGTCCATCGCATCCTGCGGACGGAATTTGCGGTCGGCGTGATCGATAATCCTCCCGACCAGCGCCCGGTGAATCCTTTCACTGGGGCCGACGTCGCCGAGCGGGTGGAAGAACGCGGTATTGTGCTGCTCAAGAACGGCCATTCGCAGTTGCCTTTGGACGCCGCCGCCCTCAGATCCATCGCGGTCATTGGCGCCCACGCCGATATGGGCGTCCTCTCCGGAGCGGGATCGGACCAGGTCGATGCCGCCGGCGCCAGGGTCGGCGGATGGCAGGGCGTCGTCTGGCAACCTTCATCGCCGTTCAAGGCGATCCAGGCCAAAGCGCCACATGCCGGCGTTGCTTACGATGCCGGCACGGACCCAGCAGCGGCCAGTAAGCTCGCCGCCGCATCGGACGTCGCGATCGTCTTCGTCCAGCAACATACCAGCGAAGGCAGCGACGTCGCGAGTCTTTCCTTGCCCGACGATCAGGATCAATTGATCAGCCGGGTCGCGGCAGCGAATCCCCATACGATCGTGGTGCTGGAAACCGGCGGTCCGGTCACCATGCCGTGGGTCGATGACGTCAACGCGATCCTTGAGGCATGGTATCCCGGGATTCGGGGTGGCGAGGCCATCGCCAGTATCCTCTTCGGCGACGTCAACCCGTCGGGAAAGCTGCCAGTCACGTTTCCCAAGAGCGAGGCGGACCTGCCGCGGCTTCGCATTCCGGGAATGGAACCAGGAGCGGCCGCAAGACCGAAGGCGTCATCGGTCCCGTTCGACATCGACTACAGCGAGGGGATGAAAGTCGGCTACAGGTGGTTCGAAGCCGAGCATAAGCAGCCCCTCTTTCCGTTTGGCTTCGGCCTTTCCTACACCACCTTTTCCTACTCCGACCTTCGAGCGTCGCCAGGCAAGGACCTGACGGTGAGCTTCATTGTCACGAACACCGGCGCGCGCGCCGGCGCCGAGGTTGCGCAGGCGTACGTGGTGCTGCCGCAAACCGCCGGTGAGCCGTTCAAGAGACTGGTCGCCTGGCAAAAGGTCGATCTTGCTGCTGGTGAGAATAAGCCCGTCACGCTCATGATCGACCCTCACTATCTGTCGATCTTCAACGTTGACACCAATGGCTGGGATCTCGTACCCGGCGAATACCAGGTGTTGGTGGGCGGATCTTCCGGCAGCACGCCGCTTACAACGAGAGTGCCGCTGTCAGGCGGATGATTCTCTGCGTGGTTCGCCCATCGACCCCTCGCCGGGCCGAAATTCAGGTCCTCGCGTATCACCCGGCTCGTTCCCAAGCCGGACCTGCCAGTTACTCTCGATTCTCGTCGGTGCTAAGCCTCACGTTCGCCCGGTGACGCTCGTCACGGACTCAAACCCAGCCCGGGTTTAGCCTGGGAGCGTAAGGATGAATCCTTTCTGGAGGAACGAGAATGAAAGCAACCTGCAGGTACATGCTGATGTTCGCGGTTGTCCTGGGCCTGGCCACCGGTCTCGGCCTGGCGAAATCGGCGGACAAGTCAACCGCGGGAAAGTCCGCGAACATCGTTATCACCTCAACTACTGCGACCCCCGATGGCGAGCTGCAACCCGGAACGTACAAAATGACGCTCTTGAACGCGACGGGCGCGCCCCAGGTGGCGTTCTACCAGGGCAAGAAGCTCATTTGCAAGTGCCCTGTCAAGATCGAGATTCTGCCGACGAAGGCCGCCTACACGCAGCTCTTTGTCGAAACCGTTTCCAAAGGCACCCGCATGCTTAGAACGGTCTCGATCGGCGGCTGGGCGGAGAAGGTGATCTTCTCCGAGGCCACCGCACCCGGCGCCGGACGCTAGCAGAGTCCGAAGCTTCGCTTAGCCCGCGAGTGGTGCACAGATGCCGGTTCCGGCGGTTGTGCATCACTCGCTGCTTTGTCACGGTTGACAGTCAATAGTCGACAGTGGCCCTGACCCCTAACCCCTGATCACGCCCGTGCCGCGGCCTGTGCCGCCGTCGATTCTTCCGCCGGGCGATTCCACGCCATCATGGTGCGAAGCTGCTTCCCGACCTGCTCGATAAGCTGATTCGCCGCCCGCGCGCGCGCCTCGAGAAAATGCGGACGGCCCTGTTCGTTTTCCTGCATCCATTCGCGGGCGAAGGCCCCGCTCTGGATATCGGCCAGGATTTTCTGCATGTTCTCGCGCACGTGCGCGTCGATTACCTTCGGGCCGCGCGTGTAGTCGCCGTACTCGGCCGTGTCGCTCACCGAGTAGCGCATGTACTTGATGCCGCCCTGGTAGATCAGGTCCACGATCAGCTTCAGCTCGTGCAGGCACTCGAAATAGGCGATCTCGGGCTGATAACCCGCCTGGACCAGCGTCTCGAATCCCGCCGCGATCAGCGCCGAGACCCCACCGCACAGTACGCTCTGCTCGCCGAAGAGGTCGGTCTCGGTTTCTTCCTTGAACGTGGTTCCGATCACGCCCGCCTTGAGCGACCCTAAAGCCAGGGCGTAAGCAAGTCCCGTTGCCTCGGCGCGGCCGGTCGCGTCCTGCTGGACGGCGAGCAGCGCAGGCACGCCGATCCCCTCGCGGAAAAGCTCGCGCAGGCGATGGCCGGGACACTTGGGCGCCACCATGATGACGTCCACGGTGGAGGGTGGGGCGACGTATTTGAAATGGATGCTGAATCCGTGGCCGAACAGCAGCGTCTTGCCGGCCGCGAGCACGGGCTCAATGTCGCGCCGGTACGCTTCGGGCTGCAGATGGTCGGGAATCAGGAAGGAGATCACGTCGCCGCGGCGCGCAGCCTCGCGCGGCTCGACAACTTCCAGCTTTTCCGCCTGGGCTTTGGCACGCGAGGCGCTCGAGGCCGGCAGCCCGACGATCACGTTCAAGCCGCTGTCGCGCAGATTGAGCGCGTGCGCGTGACCCTGGCTGCCATAGCCGATCACGGCGATCGTCTTGCCTTTCAAGTTCTTCAAATCCGCGTCGTTCTCGTAATAGACTTTCGCCATAATACTCTCTCCAAAGGAATTACGGACGCCGGATCGATGCTACCGTCCGGTCGGTAGGTGGAATGATAGCTCGTGCGCGGCCCCGGTGTCAAGGCGGGCGCAAAGATCCGCAAAACGCGCGATTTCAGCGATTTTCGCAATTCCGGCAGGCGCTCTTTTTCGAACCTAAGCTCGCAGCCCCTTGAACCCAATTGGGTTAACACTGGGTGTTTACTGATGACCACGAAACCGCATTCTGTGCTGCAATGTGGCCCATGACTGATTGATTCTAAATGACTTCCCACTTTGTTCCAAGCTCCCATTTTTGGTATCTCACTGATTCTATTAGATGGCGCCTTCCAAATCGTGGATGTCAAATTCATGCTTTTTGCACTTTCATGGAAGTAGGCAATATATCTGGGCTAGTTACGAAGCGATCCTGTTGTGCATCAAGCAGATGGGGGGAGCAATCCATTTCACAGTTTCTGTCCTTATTTTCCCCCATTTCTCGCATTTTTCTAAGATTCGCTGCATCCCCCTGATGTTACGAGACATTCTGGCTTCGTCTCCGGACGTTTGTAACATTTTCCTGGTATTTTGCCCCTTTTTCAAGCAAGTAGGTCGGTCTGTCTGGCCTAGTGCGAGCTGTAGCGGCGGTGTCCTCACCGCCGGCTCCCTTCTGACAGTCGTATCCTAGCGCCGCCCGTGGCACCTTCGGCGGTGAGGACACCGCCGCTACAGCGCGCGCAGACTGCCGATCGAGTGGCTTTGGGCGCGCCTTTGGCGGAGGCTTGGCCCGGGGGCCCAAGTGGACCCCACACGCGGAAGTTTAATACAGCGTTAATATATTGTACTCAATAACACCGCGCAAAAGACAAATCACGGCTAACGTCTCAGCTTCAACCCGGCGGCAGTGCAATGGGCTCAAGGCATTACCTTGTCAGCCGCCAATTGACCCGCTGCCGCAGCAGAAGTTATGATGTTACATATGATGAAAACAAGGAGACTTGCTAGGACCTTTACGATCGACGGTGCCATCTTGGACTACTTGCAACGCACGCGCTCAGGCCGCTCGCGAAGTGAGCGCGTCAAT
>JASHQD010000449.1 GCA_030037755.1 Terriglobia bacterium | reverse complement strand
AGACTCCCTTGGCGGAGAGGGGTCGGCGCTGAGGGACCCGCATGGATTGAAGCTGAACGTGTCATCGTAATTACGAAATGCAGTACTGCCCGGTCAGAACTTGCCATGGGTTGCCCGCACCCCCGCCACGATGCCGACAGCGTGCCAGCCGATGGTGGCTGCCTGCGGCAGGTACCAAGGGCGGACACGACGCTTCCGGGCCACATACGCAATCACATTGTCGAACACAGCCACGCCCACGCCGACGGGAATCATCGCGCCGCCGGCCATCAGCGGATTGGCCTCGCGGCAGGTGTGCGCGTTAATGCAGGAACTCACCAGGGCGATATCCACTGCGGTCGACCCGAGCGAGGCCGCCATCAGACCGTCAAATTTGGCGTCAAACACACGCACCCCCCGGGGCTGTGCGATTGCCGACGGTCGCGGCTCGGTAAGATGGGCGGCAATCTGCTCCGGCGTCGAGAATTGCGCGAGCGGCATGTTCTTTGCCGCGGGCGTTTCCGATTGGACGGCTGGCCGGCTCGATGCCCCCGGGCTTCCGTCACCCGACTGCTCCGTTTTCTGTGCGTGCGCCACGCCGTTTAGCATCAGAATTCCAAGAATCAAAGCGATCAGATCTTTCACGTGCCTCCATACGCGTGCGTTGTGGACGCACTCACCTGGCCGCCTTTTCGGTCTTCGCCACTACGTCATCTCAGTGGCAACACTTTCCGGTGCGGTCAGGGCCGCTTTGGGCGTCAGGCTTGGTTCCGCCTTTGCCGTCTTCGGCCGCCGGGTTCTCGCTTTAGGCCGGGGAGGAATCCGCGATTGAGGTTTTGCCGGTTTCACACCCGCGGCGTCTCGCAGTTCTGCGAACGACTCACAAATGAAATCCCGCAACCGGCGGACATCGGGCGCGGCCTGAGCGTCAGCGATCAAACCGAAGCAGAGCTTGCCGTCATAGCTCTGCACCGCGCAGCCGACCCCCAGGTCCCAGCCCGTGGGCACCTGCGGGTACGAGGCGATCATCTTGCGGCCGACCGCATAGAGCGGCACGGGCGATCCCGGCACGTTGGTGCAGATCAGATTGAAGAGCGACACCGGGAGGATCAGTTCGGGCAGCCCGCGCCACAGCAGCGCCTGGAGCGGAGTGGGCATGGCGGCGATGCACGCCGCCAGCAAGGCGACCCAACCCGCGGCGCCCGCGTGTTTCATCACGCGCATGCGCTCGGTGACCGCCTGCATCAGGCGCACCGGATTGCGGACGTCCAGAGGCAGGGCCACCGGCAGGAAGGAAATCTGATTTCCCAACTCGCCGGCCTGCTCGCCATTTTGATGGCCGTGATGATCGCCATGATGGTCGCCGTTGCGCAAACTGACCGGGCACACAATCCGGACGAAACGATTGACGGCACTTTCACCGTGCAGCTTCACGTATTGGGCAAGAGCGCGCGTGACTGCGGTGAGAATCACATCGTTCAGGGTCCCGCCCACCGCCTCGCGTATGGCCTGTGCTTCCGCGAGATTCACATCCGCCCAGCAAAACTTCCGTTCGCTGCCGCAAGGCTTGTTGAACGGCAGCCTTTCCACGGAAACCGCCAGTTCCGGCAGCAGCGCGCGAAGCTCGCCGAGTCCGGTCTGCATCCGGCCGCTGAGGAGCGACTGCGCGAATCCGAGAACTCCCTTCTCGGCCATCGCCAGGCCCTGCACGGTGCTGTCGACGGCGCCGGCGATGATGCCGCCCAGGCCCGGACGGAATACGCCGTGCTTGTGATGCGGGCCCTCCGTGGTGACCGCGGCGCGGGACGGCCGCCGCGTTTTGTCCAGGAAGACGCTCAGCAGGCCCGCGCCCGAGACGCCATCCGCGAGTGCGTGGTGCAGCCGCCAGATCAGCGCGCCGCGGCCGCCTTTCAGACCGCTTAGCACGTGGACATCCCACAGTGGCTTGCCGCGATCCATCGTGCTGCTCAGCAGGCGTCCGGCGAAAGCTTCCAGTTCGGCGTCGCCGCCCGGACGCTCGAGCCGCGCGGGAATCACGTGCCGGCGGATGTCGAAATCGGCGTCGTCTTCCCAGGCAGGCAGGCCGACGTTGAACGGCGGCATGACGACCCGTTGCCGGTAACGCGGAATCAGAGGCAGTTTGCGCTCGAGAAGTTTGACGAAAGGTTCGAGCGGTATGGGCCCGTCGAAAACGGAAACGCTGGCGATGGAGAGCGGGAGTTCCGGCCGCTCGAGATAAAGGAACGCCGCGTCGACAGAAGAGAGATGATGATGGTCGCTGGTGCCCCTGGGCTCCGTTCGCAGCGGGCTGCGGGCCGCAGGCGGGCCCGGTCGGGCACTGACGCTTGATCTCCGGGGCATGAGCTGCCTCCTCGTTGAACTCGGGCGAAACCGCCCTTGCTATAGATATCGCGATCGTTATAGGGCGGATGTGATCAAACGCACAGGCTCGTGTGACTCATGGCGCTGAGACGAGCGGGGGGGCGGGTTCAGCGGCGTGCCGGAGGGATCCTCGTTCGGTGCTGGTGTGATTTGGAGCGCGGGCATCCTGCCCGCTCCTGGTTGCCCCTGGGAAGCTGTGGTGCCATGGGGGGCATGATGCCCGCGCTCCAAGCGGGCAAGTCGATTCAGGCCGTTTGTCTATGCGGCCGCAAGCGACTTCTCGAAAGTCACAGTCGACTGTTGACTGTCGACTCTGAAGCGACCCGTCTCAAGTTGCGATAGTCGGAAAGCTCTTGAGACCCGACTTGATCTGGTCCTGGATCTTCTTCAGGCGCTTGGCGGACCCGGGATCGGGCGTCTGCTTGAGCGCGGCCTGGACGGGGTCCAGCACGCCCTGGGCGACGCCGGCCAGGAGCTTGTAGTGGGTGGGATCGTACAGGTGCTTGGCATCGTAAAAAACCGCGCCAGCCATGATCTGGTCCGCAAGGAAGAGGCGGAACGCGGTGGGATCGATCGTCACCGGACCGGCGGCCATCTCGGACTGCGCCTTGGCGCGGTCGGTATTCAGAATCGCGGCCAATACGTCGACGACTCCCATGCGTGTGGCGAGCAACTCCGCCTGGGTCTCATCCTCGTGCTCGATTTTGGCCCCGGTCCGCGCGGTATCCAAGGCCGGGATCGACGCAGGCACATCGACGGCGGGATAGGGAAGATCCAAGACGAGGTCCTTGGGAAGCGCGCCGCCCTTCGTCAACTGCATGGCCACTTCGCCGAGACGGAGCGTCAGCTCGGCGCCGCGCTGGTTGATGTCACGCTGCAGGGCCGTGTACTCGGACTTGACGGCCGCCTGCTTGGCGGTATCGGCGCCTTTGCCATAGGCGTCTGCGAGGGTCCTGTAGCCCTGCATTTGACCGCTGAAGACCACCAGCCGCAGCACGCGCGCGCGCGTGGTGTAGTCGTTCGCCGGATCGGCATTCGCGAGGCTCGCGATGGCGTCGATATCGGCGTCATAGCCCATGTTCGCGCCTTTGGCGAAGTTCGCCTTCGCCTTGGCGTACACGGCAGCGGGTCCGGTCAGTTGATTGCCGGAGGAGCATCCGACCATGGCGGCCGCCGCCAATCCGGTTATCGCCAGAACGGCGATCCGCCGGATGTGGGTCCGAAGAAACGTCATCGGGACGGGCCAGGATCGTATGCGATCTTTAACTAAGCGGGAGTTAACTTTCGGCGCACGAAGATGAGCGTTCATCACCATCCCCCTTTCGCGGCCTTGCCTTGTATGGCGGCATATTACCACGCCGGTTTACCGAATTCTACTGTGGCGCCTAAAAACCTCCTAATCTGTGACCGTGCTCACATCGGCGCGTGACCTGAAGGGTATCGAGCCCGGATTCGCCGCCAAAAGCCTGGACAACCATGCGGATGGCCGGAACGCCACGCGAGCCGGCAATGTGGCAGCGCTCCAATCGAGAGCCAGCCAGTCCCGTGCGGACAGCAAGGAAACGAGCGCAGCGCTGGTCTCCAGCGGATGCGCGGCCGCGTAGCGCGCCATGACGAAGTCGAGCCGCACGGGCGAGCCGGCAATGTCCTCGAGAACGCCCTCCAGCGTGAAGCACGCCTTGCGAAAGACGAGTAGAGCGCCCGGGAAGCGCACGCCATCGAGCGCGATGCTATCGAGCAATCTCATCGACTCCATCGGGTCCGGCACGCGCAGAATGGGCAGACGATCGAGGCAGCGATCCACGTGCTCGCGAATGGTGCGGGTCCGCGCCGGGTCACGTTCCTGGTGCGCGCACAAGTTCCCGACGGCCTTCGCCATTCCTGACGCGTCCCGCAGCAGCATCATCAGGATCAGCATCAGGACGTGCTTCCGTTGCTCGCGATTCAGCCGCTCCGTCAAAGCCCAATCCAGGATGACCAGCTCGTCGCGCCGCTTGTCATAGAGCACGTTGCCCGCGTGCGGGTCCGCGTGGAAGATCGCATCCCGATCGCGAGCGAGCGCGGGCACCGCGACCAGAGCCTCCGCAAGCCTGTCTGCCACGCGCGCGCGAAATCTGCCCGGACGCGCAAAGGCGTCGGTGACTTTCACTCCCCTTTCAGCGGAGAGCGCCGTAATGCGGTCCGTCGACAGCGGCAGGATCACGCGCGGCACGCGAATTCCCTGCACCGCGCGGTACAGGCGCAAGGCCTTCAGCAAGGTCGCCTGCTCGCGCCGGAAATCTACCTCATGTTCGAGCAGAAGACGGATCTCCGCGAGCGTCTCGGCCACGCCGATCATGCAGATGCCTTCCGCTGCCGGCCGGCGCGCGAGGTACGCAGCCATTTGCCGGAGGATCTTCATGTCCTCGGCGTAGCAGGCGGGCACGTAGGGTTTGAGGACCTTGAAGACCCCGCGCTCGCGCCGGCCTGTCTCGGGATTCCGCCAGCGAAAGCGCGCCACCGCGCTCACACTGGCTTCGGAAAGCATGGCGGGATCGAGCTCGACGGCGAAGCGCGCCACGCGGGCTCCGAGTTCGCGCGCAACAAGATGGCGGATCTCATCCGGGTTGACGTCGGAGATGCTGTTCTCGAGCCTGGTGAGAGCGCGCCGCACGCGCGGATCCAGGTTGCGGTTCCGCGCCAGCACTTGCCCGAGCTTCTGCAGGCCCGGCACCCTGGCGACGAATCGCAGCAGACGCTCCTCGGCGGGCGTGCCGGGAGGGAGCGTCATTTGCTCCACGACTTTGGGCGCCAGGCGCGCGGGCGACAGGCGTTGCACCACAAACTGCATGGCCTCGCGCACGACGGGACGCCACTGCCGGTAAGCCTCGGGCACCAGCGACTCGACCGGCAGCACGCGCGAAGCCCACTGCGCAAGCTCGCGACGCCACACCGTTCCAGCGTCGCCTTCGAGCGCCGCCTGGATGGCGCCGATCCGGGCCGCGGTTGTCGTGTGCCCGCGCAGAAAAGGCTCGAGCGCGCGCTCTAACTGGGCGTGATCGATCTTGATGCGGGAGCCCATGGCTCACCGGCTGGGACTTAGTTAGCGGCCAGGCGCTCGGCGATCAGGCTGTAGGCCAGCGGGCTAAACGCGAGGCCGATATGCGTGGCCGAAACTTCGAAGTCAATCGACGGATCGCCGGTCCGGCAGACGCGCCAGTCCAGAATGCCATCCGTCTTGGTATAAATCGCGGTCTGCCGCACGCGCTTGGGGAGATCGGTTTTCAACGATTCCAGGAAGGCGCAGGTGCAGGCGCCGGTGTAGCAGTCCGGCAGAACCTTGCGCCCGTGGCGCTCCAGAATCTGCAGGCGGACCAGCTCGGCCGTGCGCAGCACCGCGCCGTGCGCCGCCACGCCGCGGATGGGCGCCGCCAGCGTAATCACCGAGGCGATGCGGTCCGGCATCTGCCTGGCCGCGGCCCGGGCCATCGCGCCTCCCAGGCTGTGCCCGATCAGGTGGACCTTGCGGCCCGTCGATTTATAGGCTCTGCCAATAGCCTCATTCATGTGCTGGCGCATCAGGAGGTTGGGACACTCGGCGTTGAAGGGAATGCCGGAATCGTACGGCTGGTAGCCGATCCTGCCGAGCCAGGAGCGCAGTTGATTGAGGTAATGGTCGGTGCCGAGGAAACCGGGGACCACCACCACCCCCGAGCCGTCGCCGTGCGGTACTCCATATCCCCAAAACACCGGAGATATCCGCAAGAACGCCATCTCGACGCCCGCCAGGAGCTCCTGCCAGATCGGCAGCGATCGGCTCTCGAGCTCGGTTCGGACCCTCTGGCGGCGCGCTTGCATCCGCCCACCAGTCTATACGACTTATCTTTTTGCGCAACCCTCAGATAAAAGAATCTTATACCTTCATTGCTCGAGGTTCCCGGTTGCCGGCCGCTGGTTGCCGGTCGCCAGTTGCCGGCTCGCGGTTTGTCGGATTCGACAGGCCGCCCCCTCAACTCGGAAGCCGCAACCGTCCAACCGACAGCCAGGAACCGGGAACCGACTACTGGCAACCGGGTACCAACCAGCGATCACAGTCAACCAACACCGGCTACCGACTCACGCCGCCGCCACCGCCTCCGGAGCCGGCTTCCGGCCCCGCGCCGGACGACGGACCGCCCGGTGGGTCTCGGCCGGAGCGCCTTTGCGGATCGGCTTGATGGCCAGATCCATCAGCGATTTCTGCGCCGCGACAACGTTGTGGACGCTCTTCTCGGTGAATTCCGCGAAGGACGTCCGCGGTTTCTTGCGCGCGGGCTCGGCTGGTTCGCCTTTGGCCTCGAATTGCTGAATGGCGAGTTCCAGCAGCTTCTTCTGGGCGTCGATGTATTTCTCCACGCCCTCGCGCGCCAGCTTCGAAACCAGTTTCGACCGGTCGCCGGCAGGCTCGCGACCTTCCTTGCCGCCGCGAAGAACACCGCTCACTTCTTCGGTGGCAAGGTCGAGGAACTCCTTCTCGGTCTCGACGAAGTCCTCCATGCCGCGCCGCGCGAACTCGGTCACGCCCTCGACGACGCCCAGTCCCTTGCCTTCACAATACGACTCGGCGGCCGCGTGCGTCTGTTCCGCCGCGGCATCGAGCAGCCGCTTCTGCAGACCAATCAGGGTATCGACCCGATGACGGAACACTTCGGCCACGCCGCCGACCGGCGACGGCAGGCGCAGGCCCTTCTTCACGCCATCGACCACCAGACCGCTCTCGCCGGCGGCGAAATCCAGCAGGATCTTGCCGGCGGTGGTGAAATTCTCGACGCTCTTGTCGGCCATCCGGGCCAGCGCCATGCCGGGTTTGAAACCGGGTTCGCTCAGGCGCTCGCGGATCATGCCGATCAGCAGTGAATTCTGTTGGGCCGTGAGATCCAGCAGGATCTTCTGCGCGGCCACAAAGCTCTCGATTCCCTGGCGGGCCCAGACCGCCAGCGGATTCGCCGAACGGGCGGGCCGGGTCTCGGCCGCCTTCATTTTCGCAGGCATATTTGCTTCTCCTTCCAGGCTGCGTTATACTGCACTGCAGTCACTGCGTTGCAGTATTCCATTTCAATATGCGCCCCCGCGCCGGGGCGTGTCAAGTAAAATTCAAGGTCGAGCGAGAATTATTTTCGAGGCGTCATGACCAGGCCCACCGTGCTGATCCGGCGGTACAACGACAGGCGGCTGTACAACACCCGCTCGAGCGGGTACGTGAAGCTCGAGGATATCGCCCGCATGGTGCGCGAAGGGACCGACGTCAAGGTGGTGGACGCGCGCTCCGGCCGCGATATCACTTCGGTGGTCCTCACCCAGATCATCGTGGACGACGCCCGCGATCGCGACAGCGCCCTGCCCCTGCAACTGCTGCGGACCCTGATCCGGGCGTCCGACAAGGCCACACACGACTTTGTCTCCTGGTACCTGAACAACACTTTCGAGCTGTACCAGAAAGCTCAGGAGACCCTCCGTAGCGGGTTTTCCGAAGCCCGCAGCGCGGCGTCGAACCCGCTCGAATTCGTCCGGCGTCTCCTACCCCTGCCTGGCGAAGTGCCTCCGGCCCATTCCCCGGGATCGGCGGCCGTCGCCGAAACGGGGGAAATCGAGCGCCTGCGGCGACAAATCGAGAAACTCGAGGCCCAACTGGCCGCGCACCGTGGGCCCAAGAAAGGCACTCGCAAGCGCAAAAGCCGGGTTTCGGGGCCCGGGTAGGCAAAGGGCGGGGTTCGGAGTTCGTCGAGTTTCGGGTTTCGAATTTCGATTTTCGGCTCTCGCCCTTCGCCTGCCGATTGCCGTATCTCGACCATCGTTTTTCGCCTTTCAGCTGTCCACAAAATGCACGTTTTGCGCATTTTCGACAAGCCTCTGTTTCGAACCAATTTACTCGCATATAAATGATTCTAAATGACTTGGCCTCGTGTGTTTATTCTGTCGCAAGAAACGCGATTTCGATGCCAGACTAGCCCCCGTCGTACTGATTTAAGCGACTTTCGCGTTGTAACCCATGCACGGCGAGGGTGAACTTGATCTTACGATGGATCGCCTGCCGCAGGCGGTCGCCCTGCCGGTTCATCCAGTGGTCTTCCCGCAGTTCCAGTTGCAGCCGGGCCGGATCGCGAAACTGCATGGCGACGAGCGGTGGCACGTTCTTATAAGGGCGATCAGCTCCTGGTACACGTAGATGGCGGCCCCGGGTTCCTGGTCGAGGACCAGCGCTTCCGCAAAGCCCAGCAGGCGATGAAAATCGCGCCAGGTCTTCGCAGGCAAGGCGTCCCGGGTGAATACGGCCAGCTCCGCAACGGCCTTGGGATCGTCGAGTCTATCGAGATAGCCGGCGATCTGTCCGATGGCCCGGGGATTGACACGTGCGAGAGGGGACATGATAAACCTCCGCACGCCTGACTGGCCGCGGGCGCAGGCGGGATTTGTCCCCCTAAATGGACGCCAAGTTGATGTGCCCCCCCTGTTAATCGAAAATGCAGAGACGCGCGTCATCGCACCTGTTCATTAGTTGGGATCAACCGGCCGGGCAAGAGAGCGGCGGCCATGCCGCCGCCTGCTCCCCAAGACGCCCTTTTCTCCAAGGCAACGATTGTTTCCTGCCAAGTCGGCGGCATGGCCGCCGCACTCAAAGGCGCTTCGCGCTACGCCCCGAGGCCGTTTCCCTGGCGCAAAGAGGAGGAGAGACAGCACATCGGCGAGACTGGGGCACCGGCCTTTGGGAGTGTTGGCAATAGGTAGTCACGCGGTGCCCCTGCGAAGCACTTGCTCTGTGGGTATGATCGTACGGCCGTCAGCGATCTGCTGCAGTGACGGTCGTCACACGGCGGAAGAACGGGGAGATGCCGGCCCTCTCCCCAGGCCAGGCTTCAGAAGGCTGCGGCAAGGTCCGCGGCCTTTCTAAGGGATAGAGACCGTCAAATCCTAACTCGTTTGTCGACAACTTAGCGCGCAGCAAAGTGGGGTATCGATGTGTTGACGAAAACGGAACGCCGAGTGCCAAGTCTCCGGGCCCCATCTCTACCTCAGCCATCTTTTTGGCACAGGAGACTCAATTCGGAAGATCATGTGTTGAGGCGACGACACGCTTTATGGCAAAGTCGCGGACAAAGTATTCCGGTGTCCGTGTGCCAGAAGGCTCTCCGCCGCCGCCAACGGGCTCTTGCATTTGGTCAGCCCATGCGACCCATTCAGGAGCTCCGCACGGCGTCTTTTTCAGGATTCCGTATCTGTCCATGCGCTTCCCTATCGCGATGGTCGTCCGGGCGTAGGGCAGGATCTGGCGAGATGCTGTGACAGCCGTCACACCGGTTGCCGGCGGTCTGCCGGCGCGATCCCGAAGCAGCCTTAGGCACTGATTCTCATCATGTCTGAAAAACGGACGCCGAGCGAAGTTACTTGACAGTTAACGCCCCCGAATACTCTTGACACGAACTTGCCAAACGGCGTAAACCAGTCGAGATGCACTGCGATTAAACGCAGCAGCATCTCTCATCATGACCAAAGGGGGGAAGGTCTCGACATGCGCCTTCCCCTGCTTTCCTGAATAGGCATGTGACAAACGTCACAGACGCCACCCATCCGGACCAGAATAATTGGGCGGTTGTACCAGCCTGGCACTTCTCGACCTCCAGATCCACAAACGGCGGGAGTGCCGGGCTGCCATCGTTGGCGAGAGTTGCATCCATCCCGTGCTTTCCCTCGCCTTATCTCAGCCTGATTGGGCCCGCGTACTGCGCCGCTGACATGGTGCCAGCCCGATCGAGGAGCGACCTGCGATGATCAAAGGTCTGGCCGGCCCGTTTTCCCTGACGGCAAGAGAGATAGAAGCTTCGGTGTCAAATGGCTCACCGGGAACTTACGCTCTGGGGTACTCGAGCCACGCCGGACGCTTTATAGTGGAGTACGTCGGAGCGGCCGATGACCTGAAACCCGCGCTGCGCGAGTGGGTCCCCACTCACTATCAGCAGTTCATGTTCGAGCACTACCCCTCAGCACGCGCGGCCTTTGAAAAGCTGTGCGATCTCTATCACTTCTTCAAACCGCCCGATAACAAGGATCATCCTGCGCCGCTCGAAGGTGAGGACTGGCCATGCCCCTACTGCGTCGAAGGGGGCTCGTATCCTGCAAGTGGCCATGAGATCGCTTTTCACGCCCTAGCCACCCCGTGTAGCCCGGACCTCGATCCTAACCCGGCAGAGCCGGGAGCAAAGAGGTTACACGTCGACACCCGGCAATCAACAATCAACAGTCGACAGTCGGCAGGTGGAGCTTTTCGAACCGTATGAACAAAGGGCCAAACCGAAGTGGCCAAAATATCCTGCCAGAAAAGGGCAGAATCTTATGATAGAGGGACTAAGGCACTCGGTAGCCTTCCAGCTCGGCGCCATCACGCAATAGAACCACGTAGGTGATTCCGCGGCTGGTAGCCAGCACGCCGGAAAACAGCGGGCGCGAGCCGTCCCCGCCGAACAAGCTGCGCGGCACCTTCAAATCCATGATTTGCCTTCCATCCTCGAGGCGGAAGAGCCTGAAGGCACGATACCGGCCGAACACAACGACGCGGCCCTCGTCGCAATCGTACAGGTCATATTTCAGATCCGTGGACAGATCTTCGTATCTGCAACCCCACGGCGACTGCGGCGGGACACCCTGCGTGTGGTCCGCGTAGTATCCAATGATTCCCATGAAGTTGAAATGACTCCTCACATCTTCCAGCGAGGAGAACCCGAGCGGAGCCAGTTCGGGCTCACAGGTTTGTTCGGCAGCCTGCTTCTCATCCACCTCCCGCACATTCTCGTCCCGATTTCTCTTGTCGATCCGTCTGCCGTCTTCCGGCGTCGAAGGGGTCTCGGCGGGAAAGGACCTCTCGACGAGGGTGTAGCTACACACCGTTTCAGCTTGCAGGCCGGGAACGGTTAAGGTTTCCACTGCATGACGGAGGGTATGGGT
>JASHQD010000448.1 GCA_030037755.1 Terriglobia bacterium | reverse complement strand
AAATTCTCGACCCGGAGGCTAGAGGCAAGTGAATTGCGTTGCGGGGAGGCAAGTCATGAGCCAAAAATGCGGCCATAAGCCGCCTAGAATCAATAACATCTGAGTTGACGTAATCTCTTTTATCAGCCGTAGATGGCTGAAAATGTGGGCCTTGTGAGGCGACCTTTTTAGGGCGAGTTCCAGTATGATCGAATCGAGAACCGTGAGGTTCTGGTATCCACGCTCGATCAGGTCATCAACCAACGTGGAAGCCCCGCCGCCCACGTCAATAATTGCGGCAGACCCGTTACCTCGTGTGGCACGTTCAATCAGCGCCAGGGAAGTTCTCAGATGAGTGCAAAACCAGCTCACCTGATCCGTTGCTTTGCCACAATAGACCGCCTCCCAATGTTCCTGTTGGTGCATACCCATATTTTCGCCGTCCCCCGGCAAGAACTGGCCACGGCCCGGCCAGATCAACGCGATTTTGAGGGAGACCGGTCCGCCGCAGTAAGTGGCGGGTGTCGTCATGCGCTCACCTTCATTCCGCTCCGGAATTGAAATCTTATTTCGGCTTGCGAAAGACAACGCAATAAATCGGGTGGTTCGCATCCCGGTTGGGCCAATCCTCGACGACCTTCGCAACCTCAAAGCCGGCAGCGGTGAGTTCGCTCACCAGGATCTTCTGCGGTATGCCGTGTCCGCCCCGATTCTTCGGAACGCCCGGCGGCAGGGACGATCCGGGTGGGGGGTCCTCATCTACAACCCCCAGTAGTCCCCCAGGCCTCAGCGACCGGAACAGGCTGCCGTCGGTCTCGGCGGGCTTGGTGAGGTGGTGGTACACGAGCCGCATGAAGATGGAGTCGCAGCACTCACTTGGCAGACCGGTGTCGGCTTCGGCGGCCTTGACAGCGACGACGTTCTTTTCTCTGCCCGCGAGTTCCTGGAGATGAGCTAGCAGGTCCGTATCGAGCTCAGTACTGTAAATCTTCCCCGCGGGGCCCACTTTCTGCGCGGCCAACTCCGTTAACTGGCCGTGGCCGGCGCCGACCTCCCCCACCACATTTCCGGGCTGCCAGTTCAATAAGTCAGCCAGGCGGTCAGCTTCCTCCTTCCAGGTGTCCTGCCCTCGGCAGGGCGCTGCAACACCGAGGGTCGCGAGGACCAGCGCACCGATAAAACAGCGTCGTAACATAGAGCAGGCCATCTGGCGAGAAGATTCTACTGGCAGGTGAAAGGCCATTGCAATCCCGAAGATACGGCGTCTGTCGATAGCGCAGTGCACCGGTGACATAGCGGCTACAGCGACGTTCAACGCTTGAGATAGTCGGGAGCTTGCTCATGGCGAAAAATCACGAGTCCGTCCAGCACTTCGTCCCACCGTGCTGTTGCGAAGCTCGTGCCCAGCGGCCGAGCAGCGATTGATCCGAGTCTGTGAAGTTGCCTGCCCGATAAATAGATCGTACTTGAGTCTCGCCCCGCAAACGATTTCGATTCGAGTGAGGAGGGCGGCGCAGGGCTTAAGGTCCGAACGGGCTGGCCGAACATCGCGTAGTTGCCAGAATACGCGGAGAACCCAAGAGCGAAGGCTCGACTCCTGAAGTCGCGGTGAATGTAGAAGCCAAGCGGAATCCTGCTCTGGTCTCCCGGGACGGTGCTTAACTCTTTTGCCAGGTGTACCGTCGCTGCCCAGACGATCACCTTACTGTGGGGCGGCAATTGCGATAGCAGCCAGCAGAAGTTCAGGTACATTGACCGATCCCGTTCGTTCATCCACAGAGCGTCCGGGTCCATTCCTGTCGGCACGTTCTGGAAATCGCGGTCGAATTGCCTTCTAAGATTGTCGATCATTGCCAAGTCATCGACGCGACTAGCCGCGGCACCTGTCTGACTGAATTGCGCATTGATGCCGTCCAGGCAGTTCAGAATCTGAGCCTTGTCGCGGGGTCCGTACGGCGCATCATCTGTATATTGCCAGAGCATGTGCTTTTGCAGAATAGCAAGACAGCCGGCCCTCTGATCGCGGGGCAAATACGCCGCCAGAGCGGCAGGCATTTCCTCCTGCGCCCAAGTGGCCCGCCCGAGCTGATCATCCAGTCCGCCTAAATACAAAGTGCCGGCCGTCACTTTTTCCCGCAGAAATGGAATCAGCGGCTGGACTTCCTTGTTGGCCCAGAGTCCGCCGATGGCGGCCGCAATCATGGAATCGGTCACGTCGTGACCGGATTTCAAATGTTCCTGGATGTTCAGGAAATCGTAGATGCCGCTCTCAAAGAACACCGCATTATAGTGACACTCATCGGCCAGCCGGCGGACCAGTTCGACTTTGAATTCAAGTGTCTTTCCGAAGCCATGCACGGGCGATTCGCCAATCAAGGCAACACTCTTTCCGCACATCTGACGCAGGACTGTATCGGCGTCCGTAACGTTCCTCCCCGGGCTTGCTGACTCGGTCCGGCCCGTCAGAAGGACAACCCCGGCGCAGACGAACAAGCGAAACGCAAGATCCTCTGCCGCGCCCCTTTTGCAAAAGAACATAACAAACCTCTGGGCCGACTGGCCGACTCAGCGCCTGAATCGATTCCAAGAATACGCTTCCTGGCCTGATGTCAGCCATGGGGCCCCCAATAGTCGGCCTCTAATTTAGTAAACCCTCGCCACGCTCCCTTCAAATGACCCCAGTGTCGGAATTCTCGCCACTATTCCGGCACCGCCGGAGCACGCGCTCAATTACGCTTGTTCGGGGCCCGCCTAACCTAGCCGGCAAGGCCAGCAACCTCAACCCGCGCAGCATCGAGAGAAGGGGCGGCGCGGCACCGCTTTCCGCCAACCGGCTTGGCATCGCGGCCTGCCAGAAACAAGTTGTTCTGGCACGGTAGAGCTCGGAGAAGCTGCAGACCAAGAGTCAGTAACTTACGAGGACCACTTCCCGAGGGCTTTTGGCAGGCCCTACCGCGGGTATTCAACCACTTTGTGTGCTGACAGCCCTCCAATCAGCCGATGCCTCCGAGCGCGACATCCACGGGTAGCGTTATACGTCCAGGACACCTACTCGTGCGTTCAATCTCAGGTAAAATCCTTGCCGGCAGAGCGGGATCTATTTCCTCGAACTTAGCATCCGGGGACTTTGCATGATTGCTGGGAGCAAGTCGCTATCGACAGCCATTGATGAGCCCCTGGGCGACCAGTGAATCCAAGACCGGTCGAGGTGTGATCCGCCTTCAAATTCCAACCCCTTATTCCACGAACGGGCGTAGACGAGGCCGAGCTCAGCGCTCCGCGGAGCAAGCTCTCCCCGGCCCCGTTGCTGTTCCATATTTCACGAGCCGGCCTTCAGGCGGCTCGGCGCGTGACAGGATGTTGTGGTTTCAACACGATAACCCGTCCGCCATTGGACATTACCGCTTGGTGTCGGACCTCGCAGAATCACGGCCGCATATTCGCCAGTAGTAGGCGAAGAAGCAAGGGCAGTGGGCACTGCGTTCCGTCGCCGATCAGTGAAAACTCTTGATTACAACAGCGTCGGTGGGCTCAGAACCGCGCGCGAGCGCCAGGCGGCCGTCGCGCGACCAGTCGAAATAGAAGATCTTGCCCGACGTAAAGTGTGTCACAGGCTTCCGCGGACCGCCTCTCACCGGCTGCTCCCAGATGTTATCCACGCCACTGACGCTGTTCGTGAAGGAAACAGCGCCGCCATCCGGCGTCCAACGGAGAGGCTGATCGTAACTCCGCGGCAGCGCAAAAACCTTGGCTGGCAAGCCACCCTCGAAAGGAATCAGCGCCACACCGATTGGCTGATTGGGTCCCGGAAAGTACTCGCAAGCGATCCACTTGCCATCCGGAGAGATAGAAGGCGCACGCAAGGCGTAGTCCGTCAACGGGGTCGCCGGACCGCCCTCGCTCGAAACCTTCATCAGCGTGTACTTGCCCCCAGCCAGCCGGGTGAAGACCACCCATTTGCCATCGGGTGATACTGCTGGCAGGACGTCCTGCGTGCCGTCGCTAAGCTGTTTCAGGTTACTGCCGTCCATATCCATGCGCCAGATCTTCGTTTGTATAGTCTGGTCCCAGCGGGTGAAAACAATGAATCCCCCGCTTGGAGAGACGGCGGGGTCGCCCACGTTCCATGACCCAACGTCCGAGGTCAGGCGGCTGCGAGTCGACCCGTCCGCCGCTACCTCCCAAAAGTCAGAAGCCCCGTTCGGGGCCGAAAAATAGACGATCTTCCCGTCCGGCGTCCACGACAGGCCCGATTGGCCATCGTCGTCCTGATTTCCCGCGCTCACGCTGCGTGCTTCGGACTCCCGGCCCGGCGTGACGACCTCGATCGCCATAAAGACCTGATCCCGGATGGCGACCAGTGTGTTGCCGTCCGCAGTCACCCTGGCTCCTCCGTAGTTGGCAAGATCGTGAGTAATCTGGCGAGCGGCACGCGCTTCAAGCGAAAACTCGTAGAGTTGTGGTGTCGTTCCGTCTCCAAAAATCCCGGCAAGCAGCAGGTGATTCCTTTCGGGCAGCCAGGTGATATCTTCGATCCCAGAGAAATCCTTCGCGCCCGTGACCGCCTGCGTGGGACCGCCGTCCGCCGGGATCGTGGTCAAGACCCAATTCGGGCTGTAATGGCAAAAAGCGAGCGTTTTGCCGTCCGGAGACCAGGCGGCACGGTAAGGCGAGATGCCTTCCGGGCGCTGGTAGGACACCAATACGTGCTCGCTCGACCCATCCAATGAGGCGACCACCAGGCTGTCGTCGCTGTTGGTGTCGCGGACGAAGGCAACGCGCTGGCCGTCGGGCGAGAAGGCCGGCGAGCCGGAGAGACCTGCCAGCATTCTTCTCGGAGTTCCGCCTAAGGTCGGTACCTGGTAGAGATCCCCGCTGCGCTCCAGAGGCGTGCGGCGGACAAAGTAGATGTAGCTGCCCTCGGGAGAGAACCCCAGGCCGCGACAGTAATCATCCCCCAGGCTGGCAATCTGCACCGCGCGGTCTGTGGCCAGTTGCCGAAGCCAGATGGTGTCCTTGCCCTCCGACCATCGCACGTAGGCCACATACTTGCCGTCCGGAGAGATATCCGCGCGCTGCACGTCTCCGCTGCTGGTGACACGCGTAAACTGCAATGCGTCGGGAGCGGAAGGCTGACTTCGACCTGCCGCGCGAAAAAGCGCGTAGGCTATCGCGGCGACCACAATCACCAAGATGACAGTGGTCGCCGCAACACCCTTCTTGTGGCGCCTGACCAAGCCCGCAATCACTTCGGAGTCTGAACTGTCACTCGACGCCGGCAGGATCGCAGCGGTTTTGGAAGACGAGGGGCTTCCCGTTGCCCCGCTACGCGGGGCCGCTGCTGCCAAGCGGTCGGACGTCGTGTCGCGCTGCAGGCGCTTCAAGTCCGCGCGAATGTCCTCTCCGCCCTGATACCTCAGGCGCCGGTCCTTGGCCAAGGCCCGGGCGATGATCCGATCCAGAACCACCGGCAATTCCGGATTGGCTTGGGACGGCGACTGCGGATCATCCCGCAAAATGGCGGTGAAAATAGCGGCGGTACTGGCGCCGCCGAAGGCCTGCCGGCCGGTCGCCATTTCGTACAACACGGCGCCAAAGCTGAACAGGTCCGAGCGCGCGTCCAGTTCCTCGCCCTTGGCCTGTTCCGGGCTCATGTAGCTTACCGTCCCCACCGTCACCCCCGCGCTGGTAAGGTGCTCGGCGTCAATCATGGCGGTCGGCGTCTCATCCGAGCTTAGGGTAGGCGACGCGGCCGCAGTTAGCTTGGCCACTCCAAAGTCCAGAATCTTCACATGGCCTCGGTCGGTCACAAAGATATTGGTGGGCTTGATATCGCGGTGAATGATCCCTTTGGAGTGCGCCGCGTCCAGGGCTTCCGCAATCTGAATCGCCAACTCTAACAGTGGTTCTGTTTCGAGCCCCTGGCCCTTGATTCGATGCTTCAGTGTCTGGCCTTCCAGCAACTCCATTACGATGAACCAGTGGCCTTCGTGCTCGCCGATTTCGTAAATACTACAGATGCTGGGATGATTCAGTGCGGCCGCTGCCCGGGCTTCGCGCCGGAAGCGCTCGATGGCCTGTGCGTCGGCCGCCGCCGAGTCGGGAAGGAACTTTAGAGCGACGTGCCGGCCGAGGTTTAAGTCCTCGGCCCGATAGACCACCCCCATGCCCCCGCCGCCTAGCTTTTCAAGAATGCGGTAGTGAGAAACTGTCTCGCCAATCATTGCCTGGTCCGTCGGAGTCGAATTCGAAGGCGCCCTCAGCTTAAAAATCTGTAAGCGGAAAGTCAAACTGACCGCACTCGTCGGCAGGGCAGCCTGCGGTTCCAATTCGTGATTCTGCCTGAAAGAGGCTCCTTTCTCAGAAAGTACCCGTGCGGGGAAGAGGCCCCAATCTTAGGAAATTGAGTTCAGGTCAAAAGGCTCTGTCCGTGCATGCCGGCGAGCACCGGGCGGAGTTCTGTGAAATCGTCGAATCCTGCTGGCAATGTACAGTCCGAACCAATCGGAGGTCGATGCGGAGATAGGGAACGCCTAGCACAGAAGGCAACCGATGTGGCGCTCAAGGACACGAGCAGCGATCTACGCACGCGTCTCCACGGCAAATAACGCCCAAGATCCCCGCATGCAGACCCGCGAGTTGGAGGAGTACTGCCAGCGTCGCGGCTGGGACTTGGCCGGCGTTTACGTTGACTTGGGCATTTCAGGCTCGAAGGAGTCCCGGCCTGAGCTGGACCGGCTGATGGCCGACGCCTACCGGCGCCGCTTTGACGCCGTGATCGTCTGGAAGTTTGATCGGTTCGCGCGCTCCGTTTCGCATCTGCTCAAGGCCCTGGACACATTCCGGGCTCTGGGGACCGACTTCGTCAGCCTGTCGGAGAATCTGGACACGTCCACGCCCGCGGGCCGGATGGTCTCTAGGGAGATTGTGAAAGCAGCGCCCGCCGGAGGCATCGTATTTCTCGAGGCCGGCTTCGACCATTTCATGAGCGCGCTTTTTCAGATTAATGCTCATAATTAGCTTGGCTGCACAATGATTCCGCCGGTCAGGGAGTCGCGCCGTAAGCCTGACGCAGCCGTATACGCAGCGAAAAAGCGCCGTGTATTCGCTAATCGCGGGACCAGCAGCGAAAGTCGCGACATGGGCGCGATTACAGAGAGAGCCGCGGAGGAATCCGTCCGCCAACGCGCTACCTGCTGACAGTCTCATGGGCTACTTCTCGTGGTGGGCCGAAAGCGCCAGAGCGACACCTTGGTGGGCATGCCTCCGGCCAGGATGCGGCCATCGGGGAGCCATCCGGGGGAGAGGTTATCGCCCGCGAAATTCAGTGGAATCCTTTTCATTTCGCCGCTCTTCGGATTGAAGACTCCGGCCAGGTAGAACCAGGAATCGGGCGGGGCCAAGGTCACCAGGACTCTCCCGTCTCTGCCAACAGCGTTCGGACTGAGCACGATGGGCGACACGCGGAGTTCCGTTTGAATGGGAAACTGTGTTCCCGATTCCCCTGAAGCGGGCACTCTCACCAGCCGGATGCCCTCCCTGTCTCTGAACACAACCATCAAATCCTTTCCGTTGGGGTCGGCTGCCACACTCAATCCTGCCGCGATGCGGCGCGGCTTGCCACCGCTTACCGGGACAGCCCAGATGTCACCTGCGGCTCCGTAGTAAAGCGTCGAGCCGTCGGCGGATGCCGCGAGGTCCACAATGCCGCCGGCCGGAATCTCGCTGTAGCGCCTCACAATCTGACCGTCGGCGACAGACGCCAGGGCCACCACTTCGTGACCGGGCGGGCCCAGCAAAAAGGCCACCGCGTCCTTGCCCACCATGCAAGCAGGGAACGATGCGTCTTCCTTGGTTTGGACGAGGGAAGAGAGTTCGCCACCGGCAGAAGCGGCCAGCAGCTTTCGGCGGCCTGCGATCATTGTGCCGAACACGTCTCGCCCATCCGGCAGTTGAAATGGCACGCGCCCGTCGATGAGCGAGTTCTCCGAGCCGGCCAGCGGCTCCGGAGTGCCGCCCGTTGCCGCAAAACGCAGAACTTCGTACGGCCGCTCCATCTGGTCCAGATAGAGCTCGCCATCCCTGCCCACATCGATCAACAAGGGAGGCAGAGTCAGTGTGAGGAGCGTCTGCACGCGCCCAGCTCCGCTGCGCGGAATGGCGATGATGCGATTGAGATTCCCGGCCATCTGGTTCACCAGCACGGCGTCATCGTCGCTCGCAATTCCGATGGGATAGATCGGGAAATCCAAAGGGGCTGCCAACTCGAGCGAGGCATCTAGGCGGCGCGGCTTTCCGGAGGCAAGATTCAGGACATAAAGATGCTGCGACGGTTCCGCGCTGTTTTGCGCCGCAGCCCTCCCAAAAAACACCGCATCTTTGCCGTCGCGAAAAACGCGCACCGCGGGGCACAGGTCGCTGCTGTAGGGCAAAGCTGCTAAAGCTTCAAGGCGCCCGTTATCGGGCCAGAAGTGATAGAGCTGAAATTCCCGGTCGGCGTTCAACCGGGAAACGAGTAAGCTTCCATCCGGCAGCACTTCCGGTCCGATGGCGTCTTTCAGAACCAGATGTTCGTTTCCCCCAAACCTCGATACGGAATAAATCCCCTGCGGAACCGCGAAGTCCCGGTCGAAGAAGATTTCGCTCCCGTCGGGCGACCAGTTCACCTCCGTGACGTACCCGCGGGAGCGATCCTTCGTGAGGACGGTCCAATCGCCTGACTCCGCGTCCATCACGGCGACCTGGGTGAGCCCGTTCACCATCGCCTGAAACGCCAGCGTGTGACCGTCTGGCGAGATGCGCGGCCCCATGGCGAAACTGGGACCGCCCAGTATTTGAGCCGACCAGTTCAAGTTGGGAGGAAGGCGCCGGGCCTTGGCCCACCATCCAACGGCGACGCCCGCAATCATCATGAGAGCGGCGAGGGCGAGCCAGATCAGCGCGCGGCGGCTCGATGCCCGCCGGGCTTCGGGCGGCTGTGGTTCAGCGGCTGCTGGGAGCGCCGTGTCGCTACCGCTCAGTGTTTCTTCAATTGCGATGCGCGCTTCGCCAAGGGCTTGCAATCGCTGCTTGCGATCTTTGGTCAGGCAGCGGTGCAGCAAGCGGACGATCGATGGCGGCGTTGATGCGGGAAGCGAGGTCCAGTCCGGCTCGAACTTCAGCACCGAAGCCAGTACGTCTGAAGTGGTCTCGCCTTCGAAGGCTTGGCGGCCAGTGAGCATTTCAAACAGCACCACACCGAACGCCCATATGTCAGCCCGCTTGTCCACGGCCTGGCCGCGCGCCTGCTCCGGGGCCATGTAAGCGGCCGTGCCCATGATCATGCCGGTGCCTGTCGCCTGTGCCGTCAGCGTCGGCGAGCTGGAGGGATCACTCGACGAGGTGCTTTCGTTTGCCGCCTTCGCAAGCCCGAAGTCCAGCACCTTCACCGCGCCTTCGGGGGTGATCTTGACGTTCGCAGGCTTCAAGTCGCGGTGGATGATCCCTTTCTCGTGCGCGCCTTCGAGCGCCTCCGCGATTTGCTTCGCGATGTGCAGAGATTCGTCGAGCGGCAGGGCCGTCCCGCGCGGCCGCCCTTGGGCAGGCACAAGGCCTGCCCGCACGCCGATGCGCTCCGCCAGCGTCAGGCCTTCGACCAGTTCCATGACCAGCGCGCGCACCCCGCCCGACTCTTCCAGTCCGTAAATTGATGCGATGTTGGGCTGATTCAGCGAGGCGAGCACCTGGGCCTCGCGCTGGAATCGCGCCATGCGGTCGGCGTCGTGAGCGACCGCTTCAGGCAGGACTTTCAGGGCCACGTCGCGATTGAGCTTGGTATCGCGGGCGCGATAGACCTCGCCCATCCCGCCGGCGCCCAGCGGCGAGAAAATCTCGTAGGGACCCAACCGAGTTCCTGCCGTCAGGTGCATAGCGTGCTGCGTGATTATATCTTAGCTCTACTGTCCTGGGCGCCGTCGCGGAGCTTGAGCGCAGCCTGATTATCGAGCGGGTCCGGGCGGGCATCCGGAACGCCCGAGCAAAGGGCAAGCGGCTTGGGCGGCCGCGGGCTGCCGTGGACCCGGACAAAAGTCGCCCTCTGTCGCGCACACGGGCAATCGTGGGCGACGATCTCAAAGCAGCTAGGCATCGGGGCAGGCACGGCTCGCAGGGCTTGTGCGGCAGGTCTTGCCAGACGGTAAAAGGCACGCTGCAGTGCCTCAAGGGTTCATGCTTGCGGCCGGAGCAAGAGTGCCCGTAACCATTAAGAATCGAGGGCTCGTGCCCCGATTGGATACTTGGCCGCCTGAGTGCGGCTACAATACTGCTTAGCGACGCTAGACCGGCGGACCCAATTTTGCCGGAGCGCCGCAGGGAGGAAATACAAATGAGACTTCCGGGGTTTACCGCCGATGCAACTCTCAATGCCGGCCGCCCTTCGTGGCAGGGCGAGGCGCTTTTTTCATCGAGCAAGGAGGGCCACGTGACTCCCCAGCTCGCGTGCTGGTCATGGAAGTGGGGCTTTGCCTGCTGCACCGCAGGATTTCATCACTATTGCCTGCGCTGCGACCTGTTTGACTGCTCGATCACCGAATATCCGTCCGGGGCTGAAATATTCAGGAGCAAATGAGGCG